>NZ_JBFFKR010000173.1:0-7513 GCF_041555295.1 Ancylomarina sp.
TGTATCCAACTATCAAGATAAATATGCTGAAGCTATTCCTCAGTTGGCTCAATGGCTAATGGAAGGCAAGCTTATTTCTACAGAAACAATCGCGGAGGGATTTGAGAATACGCCTCAAGCTTTTATTGATTTATTTGAAGGGAAAAACAAAGGCAAAATGATTGTAAAAATCTAAGCTATATCATTATCAATTGTTAATCACTAATTGTAAAAAAAATGAATCATTTCGAATATAAAAACCCAACCAAAATCATTTTTGGTCAAAACAAGATTGCCGAACTGGCAAAAGAGATTCCTGCAAAGGAAAAGGTTTTAATTCTTTATGGAGGAGGGAGTATTAAAAGCAATGGCATTTATGATCAAGTAAAAATAGCTCTGGCTGAATTTGATGTCATGGAGTTCGGTGGAATACCTCCAAACCCGGAGTATTCTGTATTGATGAATGCTTTGGAATTCATACAATCGAATGAGATTACTTTCCTTTTAGCTGTAGGTGGCGGATCGGTTATTGACGGGACTAAATTTCTTTCGGCTGCAGCCCTTTACGATGGAAAATCCCCTTGGAATATTCTAACAAGTAGAAAGCCTGTGTTGAAAGCTATGCCTTTTGCATCTGTATTGACTTTGCCTGCAACGGGATCGGAAATGAACTCTGGAGCTGTAGTGACTCGCAAAGAGACAAAAGAAAAGCTAGCCATGAGTGGCCCTGCTTTGTTTCCCCAGTTTTCGATTCTCGACCCTCAGGTAATTAAGTCGATTCCAGAGAGACAAATAGCCAATGGTTTGGCCGATGCCTTTACTCATGTTTTGGAGCAATATTTAACTTATCCGACCGATGCTCTATTGCAAGATCGATTTGCTGAAAGTATTCTGCAAACACTTATTGAGGTTTCACCAAAGATAATGAAGGATCCAAGCGATTATAAGGCAGCATCCAATTTTATGTGGAGCTGTACCATGGCCCTTAATGGCTTAATCTCGCAGGGTGTTCCTTCTGACTGGGCAGTTCATGCCATGGGACATGAATTAACCGCTCTTTTCGGTATCGATCATGCTCGTACCCTTGCTGTTATTGCACCTAGCCATTACAAGTACAATATGGCAACTAAAAAAGAAAAGTTGGCACAATATGCTGAACGAATTTTTAATATCACCGAAGGTAATATTGAAGAGAAAGCTTTAGCAGGGATTGATGCTACTGAAGCCTTTTTCCATACCTTGGGAATTAAAACCAAACTATCTTCATATACAAAAGACTTTGAAGGTACAGCTGAAGTTATTTCTAAGCGATTCACCGAACGAGGTTGGCTTGGTATTGGAGAGAGAGGTAGTTTAAATCCAACAGATGTGGCAAAGATTGTTGAAATGACATATTAATGCCTAATTTGCTTACTAAGAACTTATTATTAATTATAAACCATTAAATACAAATACCATGTTAATTAAAACAGGAGTTATAAATATCTTATTCGTACTGACCTCTCACTCTCAGATGGGGGAAACCGGACATAAAACAGGCTTTTGGGTTGAAGAATTCGCTAACCCATATTACGCACTGGCAGATGCAGGTGTACAAATTACTATAGCGACCCCAAAGGGTGGTGCAGCACCTATCGATCCAACTTCAGATTTGCCTCAGAATGCAACGGAAGATACCGAGCGTTTTAATAAAGATGAGGCTGTTCAGAAAATGATCAATGAAACAATTGCGCTTGCCGATATTAATTTTGAAGACTATGATGCTGTCTTTTATCCTGGTGGGCATGGTCCCCTTTGGGATTTAGCAGAAGATGCCACATCAGCAAAATTGATTCAAGATTTTTATGCAGCCAATAAACCAATCGCTTTTGTCTGTCATGCACCAGCAGCTTTACGACATGTGAAGAATGCTAAAGGAGAATTTCTAGTGAAAGGGAAAAAAGTGACTGGATTTTCAAACGAGGAAGAGGAAGCTGTTCAACTGACTAAGGTAGTGCCTTTCTTGGTGGAAGATATGCTAAAAGAAAATGGTGCCTTATACAGTCGTGGAAAAACTTGGGAGGCTTATGCTGTTCAGGATGGCAATTTGATTACGGGACAAAATCCTGCATCATCGGCTCTTGTGGCTGAAATGTTATTGAAAATGTTACAGGAGAAATAAGCTTGTATCTATTTTAATAAAATGAAAAAAACCTTGTGTTAATACTAATTCACGCAAGGTTTTTTCATTATATATGCTGAAATTTATGAGCTGTGACTTTGGAAATATCAAATGTGATTTTTGTAATCTTGATCGTCTACGCTTGTATGCTGTACTAGCCAATCAACAAGGAATTGCAATAATTCTTGGGTGACAGTAGCCTTATTTTTCTGTACATCAGTGCAAAACAGAGCAATTTTGAGTGAAAATTCCTTATGCTTTTTTTTATGCTCATTGAGTTTAGGGTAGTTCGCTCTTTTCATAAACTCTTCTTCATCATTAAAATGAAGTAATGTATACTTTAATAGCTCAGAAAGAGTTTCATTAATCACTTTTGAATTTGCTCTTTCATTTGAGTGTTTAGATAATTCATTAATTAGTTCGATCAATTTTTTGTGTTGACGATCAATTATGGTATTGTTAACACTAATCTTTTCACTCCATTGAATAATTTCCATATTTAAGAAGATTAATCTGTTATTAAATTAAGCGTAGAAGTATTTTGTTCTATTTGATAGTTTGGATGTGTAAAGTAAAAAGTTGAACCTTCGTTCTGTTTTGATTCCAAAGATATTTTGCCACCAAGTAATTCTACCAATTTTTTAGAAATAGATAATCCAATACCTATACCTTCATATTCTCGAGTGTTACTCTCATCAGCTTGTCGAAACAGGTCAAAGATATTTTTTTTGACTTCACCTGATATACCAATTCCAGTATCTTTTACAAAAAACCGGATATACTTATCTGAAATATTATCTTCTTTGTTAAAACCAAATTCGACATGCCCTTCTTCGGTAAACTTTAATGCATTTTTTAAGAGATTTAAAAAAATCTGCTCAAAGCGCTTAGGGTCTGTATTGATCATATACATGGACGCATCAGTAGGGAGAATTAGTTTTAATTCAAGATGGGTTTTGTTCAAGGCATATTGCTCAGCCTTAATTAGATCTTCAATTTCGTATAGAATAGTTGCAAGAGGGTAATTGTTACATTTAATTTTTATGTTACCAGATTCGATTGAAGAAATATCAAATAGATCTTCTACAATTCCTAGAAGTTGGAAACCACTCTGATTGATGATTTTACAGAAATCAACAGCAGTTTCAATTGGTGTATCAAGGTCTATCAAATTAGAGAATCCAAGAACTGCATTTAAGGGCGTACGTAATTCATGCGACATAGTCGCTAAGAAAGACGATTTTAATCGATCGGATTCCTTTGCTTGATATAAGGCTTCACGTAAATCGTCTTCGTTTCTTTTTTTCTGGATAGAAATACTAATTTGATGTGAAATCAATTCAAGTACTTCCTTATCCTTCTCTGTAACCACACTTTCATCTTCGTAGCTTTGAATAACTAATACGCCTATGGTCTTTTCTGCTCCTTTTAAAGGCGTCCCTAGCCAAATTTTAGAAGGTGCACCTTGTAGTACCAATTCACCTTTAGATACCATTTCGCTCAATTTCTGACGATTGGCTAACAGAGCTGTTTTATGATCAATGACCCAGCCAGAAATGGTTTTCGCTTTAGGGAAGTATTCAACAGAATCAAACTCATCATTGTGATAAGGCAAATGGAAGGTTTCAGTTATGTCATCATATAGGGCAACAAAAAAGTTGGTTGTGTTAATCAACTTTCCAAGTTCAAGACGTATGTATTCAATAAATTCAAATAATGTGTTATGTGTAAAAACAGCATTAGATATATTGAGGATAATTTGTTGAATTGTTTGATGGCGTTTTTGTTCGGTAATATCTTCTTTAACAGCGATAAAGTGAGTAATCTCTCCTTGGCTATTTTTTAAGGCCGAAATACTGGCAAATTCCCAAAATAATTCACCATTCTTTTTTTTATTTTGTAATTCACCTCTCCATTCATGGCCTGATTTAATCGTTTCCCATAAATTTTGGTAAGTATCCCGAGAATTGTTCCCAGAATCTAAGATCCTCGGATTTTCACCTTTTACATCGTTTAGGGAATAGCCCGTTAATTTAATAAATTTAGGATTTACAAATTCAATCTTACCATCATAGTCAGTTACAACTACTGATACAGGACTTTGAATAACAGATTGAGATAAGATTTTTAATTCAGTTTCTGTTTGTTTTAAACTTGTAATATCATTTATAGAGAGTAGTGAAACAGTTTTATTATTAAAAATAGAATTCTTAACATTTACAATAATATTTATCTTGGCACCATCTCTTTTTACAGCAATAGTCTCAAACTGATATTTAGATTTGCCATTGTACTGTCTATCCCAGTTTTCTTCAGGAATAAAATCGTAAATTGACATATTACACAATTCGAATTCTGAATAACCTGTCATTTCTTCAGCTCTCTGATTAACCTCTATAATTCTATGTTTTTCAAGAATGTAAACGGCTTCATAGCTGGCATTTGCTAATGTTTTGAATTTTTTCTCACTGTCCTCTAATCGGCTGATCATTCTACAGCGATCGATAACAATTGCAGTTAGATTTGCTAGATCTGTGATTAAATTAAGATCAGAAATACTGGGGGTATGAATGTATTGATGATAGATTGCAAATGTACCTAATATTTTTCCAGATGGATCTTTTATGGGTTGAGACCAGCATGAGGCTAAATTGGCTTTTTGAGCAAGTTCCTTTGCCCTCTCCCAATAGGGATGTGTGCTGATATCCTCTACAATGACTCTTTCACCGGTATAGGCTGCAGTTCCGCAAGATCCAATTCCAAACCCTATTAGTAGTCCATTTACTGCCTTATTATAAAAGTCTGGAAGATTGGGAGCAGCCCCATTTAATAAGTGCTTCCCTTCTTCGTCAACGCAGAGTATCGCACAGATTGAATCAGGAGAATATTCCTGGGCATCTTTAACAATTTTATTTAGTAAAACGGTCTCGGGTGTGCCCTTATATAATGATTCGAGAATGTTTGATCTTAGAGTAGAGAGTCCTTTCATAGAACTAAAATAATAATTTTTTTTTGATTTATGTTATGATTTTTCTGTCCTTAAAATCAATCTGTTATTGATGGATTAATTTAATCACCAATTTTGATTAGGTACATCTTCACTGTTTAGGTAAAGACTTTCTCCAATTTTAGGTTTAGTGAGTCTTAAATTTACAGAATTTGCGTGCTTCTTTAGAGGTTTGATATGGTAACAGCTTTAATCCGCAATTTTATGGTTATTCCAAGCATTTTGGGTTGAAATTTACTTTATGCTGCGACTCCGCTGTTACGTAAGTAATAATTTTTGTCATATTCATGACCAGTAGTATCATTAAAAAACCATTGCAGCTGTCATTGGAATATATACCCATATATTCGCCACGAATAAACCATTATTAATATGGCGTTTTACCTAATTAATCATTTCGAGACATCCATTCTCGGAGTTAATAAATTGCTGATAGTAACTACCTTTTAAGTTGCCAATCTTAAAAAAACAATTAATATCCAGTGTCTCTTTAGAAAAATAGATTCCCATAACAACTGTCTTTTTCATATCTTTAATACATTGTTTTGTGGATTTAACCAACAGCCTATTGTACTAACACACTTATTAGGTTTTACCTATAATTCTATATGGTATCTTAAGCCATATCCGCAGAAGTCTAATTCGGGACTTAGATTACATTCCATAAGCTTTCGCTAGTTAAGTTCTGCTGACTGGTTGATCATTACTAAAATACAAAATCAGTAACCTTGGTTATGCAAACTTAAAGGATAGCTATCGGGAGATCAAGAAGGATAGTAAGATCGTTAGTGCTTATTTCAATTGAAAAGACAACTTGGAAAAAAATTGAAACAATGAAACTAAAAAACTTAATTCTATTACTTCTGACACAACTAATGATATTTAGTTGTTCAAAAGAAGAAAATGGAAACTATAGCAAACCAGTAGTTTCTACATCGGAAGTTTCTGAAATAACGAATACGACCGCTATTTGTACTGGTAATTTAACCAGTGATGGTGAATACCAAATCACAGGAAAGGGAGTTGTTTGGCATACATCAACCAGTGTGACTTTAGAAGTAAAGACCGGGATAACTAGAGAAACAAATGAAGTTGGTGAATTTGCTAGTACTCTAACGGATTTAACAACAGATACAAAGTATTTTGTTCGTGCTTATGCTACCAATGACCTGGGTACTGGTTATGGTGAAGAAATAGAATTTGCCACAACAGTTTATAAAGATATTGAAATGGTAAGTGTAGAAGGAGGAACATTCGAAATGGGAAGTAATGATGGTTATTCTGATGAAGAACCGATTCACTCGGTAACTATAAGCTCTTTCGAAATAGGAAAGTATGAAGTAACTCAAGAACAATGGAAAAAAGTAATGGGGAGTAATCCTTCACATTTGAAAGGAGATATTTTACCTGTAGATCGAGTAAGTTGGGACGATGTTCAAACATTTATCACAAAACTAAACGAACAGACTGGATTAGAATACAGATTACCAACCGAGGCCGAATGGGAATTTGCTGCACGAGGAGGGGTTTTGGCAAACTCAACTATCTACGCAGGTAGTAACACTATTGGTGATGTGGCTTGGTCTGATGATAATTCTGGAAATAAACCACACGCAGTGGGGGGGGAAACAAGCCAACGAATTAGGAATTTACGATATGAGTGGTAACGTTTATGAGTGGTGTAACGATTGGTATGGAAGCACATATTATAGTAGTAGTCCAACTGATAATCCACAAGGCCCTTCAACGGGCTTTTACCGTATTTTTAGAGGCGGCAGTTGGTATTATGTTCCTTACCGCTGTCGAGTTGCTCATCGTAGTTCCTATTATCAGACCAGCAAGAATTACTACGTAGGCTTTCGACTTGCCCTCAGTTTATAACGGCTCATTCATTTTCTAGTTAACTCTATAAATAATTTCCAAAAGTATTCAATTATCATAGTTGATGGTACAGATGATAGTAATGATGTATCGAGAACAATTAAGCCAAGTATGGTGCCACAACCTGTAGGTGTTTTTTATTAGCTTATAGAATTAGGCATGACAGTTTTATGCCTCACAAAGAAATTAAAGGTTTGAAATTATTCAAGCCTTTTTTTATTTAGCTTTCTCACCATATTTTCATGATCGGTTATGGGTAGAGTTTATTTTTTCAACCTTAAAGAAAAGATTAGAATGGGTCAGTGACAAAAGTTGGGTCTGCTTTAATTTCATCATATCTTTACTTGCATAAAATTGAATATATTTGTCTCTTCTGCACAAGTCCATATTATCCTTATTCTTTCCAGCAGGTCTTTTAGATTATTTTGACATTGTAGATTATCAAACGGAGTCTACCAATAAAGAGCTTTTCACAAAAGGGCTAA
>NZ_JBFFKR010000174.1:0-7495 GCF_041555295.1 Ancylomarina sp.
GCTGACTGGCTTTACAAAAAAGACATCACGAGTATTGATGAAATGCTAAACCTGTCTTTGAAAGCAAGAACTATCCTAAAAGATAATTTCGATATTGGTTTGACTGCTACCATTAAAGAACAATGTTCTGTTGATGGGACAAAGAAATATCTATATCCAACCAATATGCCTAACCAGTTTATCGAAACGGCTTATATTCCTGATGATGACAGAGCAACACTTTGCGTTTCGTCACAGGTTGGTTGTAAAATGGGATGCTTATTTTGTATGACGGGCAAGCAGGGGTTTCAGGGGCAGCTTACATCTGGTGATATTATCAATCAGGTCCGTTCTTTGCCAGAATGGCATCAGCTAACCAATATCGTTTATATGGGTATGGGTGAACCTCTTGACAATGTTCCTGAAGTAATGAAGTCTCTTGAAATTTTGACTGCCGATTACGCCATGGCTATGAGTCCACGAAGAATTACAGTTTCAACCATTGGAATCATTCCAGGGATGAAAACATTCTTAAATGAATGCGAATGTCACTTAGCGGTCAGTTTACACACCCCTTTTGACGATGAGAGAAAGAAACTAATGCCAGTACAAAATGTTTACCCGGTTAAAGATGTACTGAAAATGATTCGTGAATTCGATTTTGGTCGTCAACGAAGAGTTTCTTTTGAGTATATCATGTTTAAAGGAATCAATGACACACCCGCTCATGTTAAAGAATTGTGTAAGATTTTGGATGGTATCAAATGCCGAATGAATCTGATTCGTTTTCATCCTATTCCAAATTCTCCACTACTGAGTTCTGATGAAGAGACAATTGAAGAATTTAAAGACCAACTAAACAAAAAAGGTATTACGACAACTATTCGTCGCTCTCGAGGATTAGATATTTTTGCCGCATGCGGCTTATTATCAACTAAGGAATTGGTAAAACAACAGAGTAAAGATTTTTAATAAAAACTCTATGATACTAAAAAATCCTGCTCTTAAGGCAGGATTTTTTTATACTCTATATTTCGATGTCTTACTTTTCAGATGAAGCACGAATGATTAAATCAGCATGAACAACCGCTTCTTTTATCTTATCGCTATCTGGCTTATCCTCCATTTGTTCAAATAAAAGATTAGCAGCTTCGCGACCTACTAGCTTAGGGTTTTGATCCATTGTAGAAATAGAGGGCTCCATATAACGAGAACGACGACTATTTGAAAATCCAACTACAGCAACTTCCTCTGGAATCTTAAACCCAAGTTCTTTGGTAGCCATTATAGCTCCAATTGCCAACTCATCATTTATTGCAAAGAAAGCATCTGGACGATTACTACGTGAAAGAAGATCCATTGTTGCTTGTTTTGCAGAATCTACGGTAAATTCACAACGCGAAATTAAGGTTTCATCAAAGGCAATGCCTTTGTCAGCAAGAGCTTGCTTATAACCACGCATTCTATTTACTCCATACAACATGTATTCTGGTCCTGTAAGAAAAGCAACACGCTTAGCTCCACCTTCAAACAAGTGAGTAACAGCAGCATGAGCAGCAGCAGCATCATCAGCCACAACTTTAGAAACATCTAATTCTTTAGAAGTTCTATCGAACAAAACGATAGGTACTCCCATTTCCTTAATTTTATGGATATGATCGTAAGTATTTGTAGCACGAGATAAAGACAGAATAATACCGTCCATTCTCATGTTTAAAAATCCATCAACATTCTTTTGTTCTTTTTCCAATTTCTCATTAGAAGAACTTACAAAAATCTGGTAACCATGTTCGTCAGCAACTTGTTCAATACCTTTTACTACTGATGCATAAAAAGAACTTACAATCTGAGGAACAACAACTCCAATCGCGTTAGATTTTTGAGTTTTAAGAGCAACAGCTAGAGGATTTGGTCTGTATTTTAATTCTTTAGCTAGTTTCTGAACTGCTTCGCGAGTTTGTAAACTAATTTCAGGATTATTCTTCAATGCACGAGAGACAGTAGAAACAGAGATACTCAACTTTTCAGCGATATCTTTTATTGTTACGGGTCGGTTTGCCATAGACTTTATTTTTAACTTATTTTCGTTGAAGTCTGTAAATATTGGCCTTCTTAGGAGAGAAAGGTAAAATTTTACTATAAAAAAATCAACTGTTTTAATTAGGTGAAAATTAATGATCACGTTTAATAAGAATATACTTATAACAGTGAAATCATAAACACCGAAAATTATTCGATGCAATCTACACATTCACAAAGATAAAATAATTCAGATATATACAACAGAATGTTATCCTTTTTGAAAAGGATAACAATTTATTAATATGATTCTTTTTCCTCTAAGATAGAATTGATAACAGCAAAAACAATAATCGCTGCTAATTTTGAACTTCGGCTATCCTCATCAAAACGTGGCGCAATTTCAGCAATATCGAAAGCAATTACCTTACCCGATCGTATCATCATCTTTATCAATTTCAAAACCTTTTCAGGATGCAATCCGAATGGTTGAGGAGCACTAACACCAGGAGCATATGCAGATGAGATGACATCAGAACACAAGGTGAAATAAATATTCTCCTGTTTTTTTGCGTAGCGCAATAGTTCCTGACCAACATTAAACATATTGGCTGAATTAATATCTTTAGCCATCAGGTATTTTACCTTTAAAGCATCTGCTTTCTTAAATAAACTAACTGTATTACCATATTGCTGAATACCAGCAACCATATAATTAAACGGCTTGTTTTTCGTCTTACAATCATCTGCAATTTGTGCGAACATAGTCCCCGAACTAGTTCCCTTATCGTAAGGACGCATATCGAAGTGAGCATCAAGATTAAAGATACCAAGACTCTCATTATTGGTTTCCTCAAGGAATCGCTCAATTCCTTTATAATGTCCGTAGGCGATTTCATGGCCGCCACCTAATACAATTGGGAACAAGCCATTTTTCAGTATTTCACAAACTGCTTTAGCAAGTGTTTCCTGAAGATCTTCTAATTTTACATCAGCAGCAACAATGTTACCACAATCGTATATTTTAGTTGTAGTAGGGAATGAACAAGGGAGATTTGAGAGTTCTTTACGAATGCTATTGGGTCCTTTTGAAGTACCAGTACGTCCTAAATTTTGCAAAACACCATCATCACAGCAAAAACCTAGCAAGCCAAAACCATCCTTTTCAACAAGGATATCCTCTAATAAATTTATGGGTTCAATAATCTGATGCCAACGAAATGCATCATAATCTTCAAGATCATCTATTCGACCTTGCCAGAAATTTTCAGGAATACACTGATAGTGATTAGGATTCATGGCCTTGAAAAAATTATAAGTGTGTCAATAATATCATTAAACATCTTGTACCAACAAGTGTATTTACGACATGACAATGTTACAAATAATCAATTTAAAACGTCAAGATTAAAGAGCGTTTTTAGGTGTTTTCACACTATAATTTTATTCATCTGAGAAATGAACCAAAACTCTTCGATAAACGTTGAAGATCTTCGACTTAGACACAAAACCATAATACTTGCCATCCATAATTACTGGAAGATTCCATGCTCCTGTTTCTTCGAATCGTTTCATAACCTTATCCATTGGAGCGTCAGCATCAAGAATTGCTGGAGGCATTGTCATTAGGTTACGTACATAGGTTTCTTCATACATATCAGGGTTAAACATGATATGACGAATATCATCCAAAAGAACAATTCCAAGCAGCTTTTCTTCCTCATCAACAACAGGGAAAATATTACGGTGAGAATGAGAAATAATCTTCACCAACTCACCAAGACTTGCATCTGGATCTATTTTTTGTAAATCAGTTTCAATCACTTTCCCAAGTTTCATTAGGGTCAGAACAGCTTTATCCTTATTGTGAGTAATCAACTCACCACGCTTAGCCAGTCGCTTTGTGTAGATAGAATGTGGTTCGAAATACATAATGGTTAAGTAGGCTATGGTAGCCGTTATCATGATTGGTACAAAAAGTTCATAACCACCTGTGATTTCAACAATCAGGAAGATTGCCGTAAGAGGCGCATGCATCACACCAGCCATCATACCCGCCATTCCTAAAAGAGTAAAATTACTCTCGGATAGCTTGATGAAATTAAAGCCATTAATAAATCGAGCCACAAAAAAACCAGAAACCCCACCCAAAAATAGCGAAGGAGCAAAAATACCACCTACACCACCACTGCCCGTAGTTACGGTTGAAGCAATCACTTTAAATCCCAAAACTAAAATCACATAACCTAAAAGCAACCAGTAATTGTCCTTTAAGAAATAGAAAACAGAATTATTTACTAAACCATCGATATTTCCATTCAGTAGGGCTTGAATAGTTGTATATCCTTCACCGTAAAGAGGAGGAAATAAAAAGATCAATACACCAAGGGTGACACCACCAAGTAACAGTTTCTTATAGGAATTCGTTATGCGTTCCAATTGAGATTCCAAATACATGCCCAATCGGGTAAAATACAAGGAAACCAAACCAGCGAAAATACCCAATAGTATGTAATAAGGGAAATTTGATAATACAAAAGACTCAGTAACGGTGTAGGAAAGCAAAACATCTTTACCCATAAAAAAATAGGCAATACTTGCTCCTGTAATCGAGGATATCAACAATGGAATTAATGAAGCCATGGTCAGATCCAACATCAGTACCTCGAGGGTAAAAACCATACCAGCCATAGGTGCCTTAAAAATTCCACCAATTGCTCCAGCTACACCGCAACCCACCATCAAAGTAATGGTTTTATAGTTGAGATGAAATAGGCGTCCCAGATTTGAACCAATCGAGGCCCCTGTTAAAACAACAGGTGCCTCAGCCCCTACAGACCCACCAAAGCCAATAGTAAGCGTACTTGCAATTATTGAAGAATAGTTATTATGAGATTTTATATGACTGTTATTTTTCGACATAGCATACAAAATTCGAGTGACACCATGCCCAATATTATCCTTTACAAAAAATTTCACAAACAAAACAGTAAGTAGAATACCAACTGTAGGATAGGCTAAATACAATAGATTGAATGATTCAACATGAAGATTATGCGTCAGAAAGTGATGCGTTTGATGAATTGTAGTTTTCAATAACAAAGCCGCCAATCCACTAATAATTCCAACTATAAAACTAAGAATTAGAACAAACTGTCTCTCTTTAATATGCTTCATTCTCCAAATTAAAAATCGGGACAATAAACTCTTATTCTTCATGGTACTGGCTATTATTTTCTTGAGGATATTTGGACCTCACAAAATTGGGAAAATTACAATAAACTATTCGATCGGTCGGATGGCTACTTGAGTCAGGCAAACCTTAGCAGAGAGCAATACATAAAAAAGACTAAGGAATCTTTATTTTAAACATGTATTGAGTTGACAATCTTCAGAATGAACTAAAAAATACGCAGTTCTACTTCTATAAAATCGAGTGCAAATGTAATAGAATATTATAGAGCGAATAGTGAAATTTGTTTTTTTTTCAAAAAATATTCAGCACATATAAAGCATCAGAAATGTAGCTATAATTCTATGTTTAGTTCATTATTGGAATACAAAGGTCTTAAATAGACCATTTGATAAAAACAAATAATATTCATTAATCTTCAGAAAAATGTTTTAACATTCGACGATAAGTTGAGAATATTTGAGCACGAGAAACACAACCCAAATATTTACCATCTTGCAAAACAACCATATTAAATTTATCTGAATATTGATATTTACGAGCCACGTCAGCCATAGATTCGTCATGCTGAATCACAACGGTGGGCATAATCATTAAGTCGCGAACAAACATCACATCGTACTTCTCTGGCTGAAACATGATTTCACGAATATCGTCAAGCTTGACAAGACCTTCGAAGTTATTCTCAGTATCAACCACTATAAACAGATTACGCTGCGATTTTGCAATAACCTTAACCAAATCACCCAAAGTCGCTTCAGAATTAATGGTATTAAAATTCTTCTCTATCAAACGTGTCACTCGCATCAGCGAAAGCACATTTTGATCTTTATCATGAGTCATTAACTCTTTACGACGAGCCAATTGCATGGTATAAACCGAATGTGACTCAAAACTCTTTACTGTAGCATAAGATATGGTTGCGGTGATCATCAAAGGGACAAACAACTGATAGCCCCCTGATATATCTGCAATAAGAAATAAACCTGTGAGAGGAGCATGAAGCACACCAGCAATCATACCACCCATCCCAATAAGGGCAAAATTATTCACCTCGATATTTCTCAACCCTAGGGCATGAACCACCTTGGCAAACAAAACACCTGCATTAACTCCCATAAACAAGGTGGGTGCAAAAATCCCACCAATCCCACCAGCACCAAAAGTGATGGAAGCAGCTATCACTTTAAAAAATATAACCAGAGAAAGTAGAATCAATAAAATCCAAAAATTTTCACTGAATGAATAGAATAAAGAATTATTGAACAGATAAGAATAGTCGCCCGATAGGCTGGCATTTATACCATGGTAACCTTCACCATAAAGAGAGGGGAAAAAGAAAATAATCATTCCCAGAGACGCTCCTCCAATAATTACCTTTAAGTAAGCTTTACCAATTTTATCAAACAAAGCCTGAATAAACATGTACATCTTGGTAAAATAGGTCGCTATCAAACCTGTAAAAATCCCTAAGACAATATAATATGGCAAATCTTTCAAATCGAAACCATTCTCCACATCAAAGGGGTAAAGGACATCCATTCCCAAGAAGAAATAAGAAGTCAGAACTGCAGTCGAAGAAGCCAACAAAAGTGGTACTAAGGAATACATTGTAAGGTCGAGCATGATGACTTCCATAGCAAAGACAATGGCAGCAATAGGAGCCTTAAAAATAGCAGCCATTGCTCCCGTACACGCGCAGGCTAACAATAGAGTTGTTTGCTTATAGTTTAGATGAAAAAGCCGACCAATATTGGAACCAATGGCAGCACCTGTCGCCACGGTTGGTCCCTCAAGACCGACAGAACCACCGAAACCAACAGTAAAAGCTGAAGTCACTACAGACGAAAACATGTTGTGGGTGTTGATTTGCCCATTGGTTTTCGAAATACTGTGCAGTACGTTAGGAATCCCATGCCTAACAGGTCTTTTAATAATATACTTTATAAAAAGAACGGCAACAGTAATACCAATTGCAGGATATACCATATATAGAAAATTCGCATATTCAAGTTTGGATGTTCCTTGTAACAAGGAGCTGATGAAATGAACGGAATTTTTAATGACAACTGCTGCTAATCCTGAGGTGATTCCAATAAGAATACCCAGAAAAGAAATAAACTGACGATCGCTAACATGTTTCAAACGCCATATAAGAAAGCGGGCTAATAATGATTTTTTCTTCACAATATCTTCTGTCTCTAGAAAATTAGTCCTTTTTAAAGCCTTCTAATATCCAATCTATAATTATTTCTTGTCTAAATTAGAATGAGGCATAACGCACCTAAGATACAAACAGCTTTA
>NZ_JBFFKR010000175.1:0-7437 GCF_041555295.1 Ancylomarina sp.
CGAAATTTGAATGGTCATAATCTCAATTATGAGAGAATTACTGTGACCGATTTCGATAATCTAAATGGATTGACTTTGGATTTGAATCACAAAAAGTACAGTATAAAGAGAGATTCTATGATGAGAAATACTGAATTGACTTCCACTCAGTTATCTGATGTAGAAACATTAATCAGTGAAGGTGAAGATCAAATTCCCAAGGATGAATTCCTGTATAATATATGGAAAATGGAACATATCGAAAATAAACTACGTAAGTTTTAATACCAATGGCGTTTGGAATTTGAAAAGGCTCAATAAACTCGTTTTGAAGAGTCTAAAAGAGCAGTTTTAAGGAATGAAATTTTTATGTAATAATGAGTTTGGAATTTTGCTACTTCAGCATATTTCAAGCTCTTTTTTTATGCCACTGCTTTTTTGTACTCTAATTCCTGATATTAACTGTTAGGGTGTTGTTTCAGTAATTGGTTTCACAAAACCATATCAATCTTTTATTATTCAGAATATTGGGTCTAAATTAATGTTAATACTTTGGTGTTTTAATTGTACATAAGAATAAATGCTTATATTAATTGTTTCTAATCGATAATCATGAGATGGTATTTAAATTAAACCCCAATGCCTAAAACCGCTTCTAATATGGAGAGTATCGCAATGGCATACGAAATACCCGAATTATCAGTGAGACTAAAAATTAAAACTATGAAAAAAGTATTTGTGTTGTGTTCAATTTTTGTTTTCGTATTTTATGGTAAACAATCCCTTGCTCAGGAATCAGGAAAGGTATTGCTTCCTAAGATCTCAAAGTCTTATAAGGGAGAATGTAAAAAAGGTTTAGCACATGGTAATGGCGATGCAAAAGGGGTAGATACCTATTCAGGTCAATTTAAGAAAGGACTCCCTCAAGGCACAGGAACCTATGTTTGGCAAAATGGTGATTATTATGTGGGAGATTGGCATAAAGGACTTCGAAGTGGCGAAGGGGAGTTTCACATAAAAGTGAACAATCAAGATACTGTTTATGCAGGTATTTGGAAGCACGACAAGTATTTGGGAAAGAGAGTTGTATTACCAACGGTTACTTATAAGTCAAGTGTTGAGCGTTATAGTTTCAAGAAACTTAGTGAGGGATGTCTGGTGAGTATTAAAATAATGCAGAATGGATCTGTTAACACCTCTGTTTCACAGCTTATTATTGATGGAGATAGTGGGAATGAGTTAATTAATGGAAATTCCTTTTGCTTTGAAAATTTTATTGTTCCCTTTAAATGTTCAGTACGTTATTATACAATGAATAAACTGCGAAAGGCACAATATGAGGTCAAATTTGATTTCGAAATCACACAATTGGGAAATTGGGAACTGGTTCTTAATAATTGATAAACAGTCTTTTCTTGAGTTTGAAAATTGAGATAGGCTGGTTGAAAAGGGACTTGTGTCTATAACGATTCTTAATTATAGACCAAAAACTCTTTTTTTTGTTTGCGATGCCAAATAAAAAGCTTTCCTTTGTGCAGAATTTTATCAATTATTAAAAGATTTAAGTTATGACTATTGCAAAAGATAAGGTTGTTTCAGTGATATATGAGTTGAAAACTGAGATCGATGGTGAAATCATCGAGAAAGCAGTTGCTGAGACTCCATTAACATTCCATTGTGGTGCAGGACAAATGTTAGAAAAATTCGAAGCTAACCTAATGGGGTTATCTGTTGGAGCATCTTTCGACTTTAAATTGGCTACTGAAGAAGCTTACGGTTTAGCATCAGAAGAAGCTGTTATCGAATTACCTAAGAACATTTTTGAAGTAAACGGTGAGTTTGATTCAGAAATGATTGCTGAAGGAAACGTAGTTCCTATGCAAGATAATTCAGGACGTCGTATGAACGGTATCGTTCTTGAACTAAAAGAAGAGACTGTAACAATGGATTTCAATCACCCTCTAGCTGGTGACGATTTGTTTTTCAAAGGTGAAGTTATCGAAGTTCGTGACGCTACTGAAGAAGAAATGGATGCTATTAAAGCTGAAGCTAATGGCTGTGAGCCAGGCGGATGTGGTGGCGGATGTTCTTGCTAATCCTTAAAAGGAATTATTAGAGCTGAACTCGTTCACTCTGTAAAGATATAACCCGGAAGTCATATGACTTTCGGGTTTTCTTTTGCCTTAACTTCAAATAAATGAGAGAGGCTGATTAAAAATGATTTTAAAAGAGATAAATCACAGATTAGGCAGATTTACACATATTATTAATTCATCATTCATAGCTCTTAATTCATCATTCGTAAATTATTGTATATTTAGGCTTCAATAAAAAAAACTGAATATGACAAAGAAGAAGATGCCATTATATGTGAAAATATTGATTGGAATGGCTTTAGGTGCCGTAGCAGGACTTTTGGCTGTTAAGATGGGTTGGGACGAGTTCACCTTTAACTGGATTAAGCCTTGGGGAGCTATCTTCCTCAATCTTCTAAAACTGATTGCTGTACCTTTAATTTTTGTGTCATTAGTTAAGGGCATCTCAAGTCTATCAAATATATCAAAGTTGTCTCGTATTGGTTTCAAGACGATCTCTCTATATGTGCTGTCAACCGTTATTGCAGTGAGCTTTGGTTTGATTCTGGTTAATACCATTCAGCCAGGCAATACCTTTCCTGAGGAGAAGAAAATTGAACTTCAAGAAAAATTCCACAGCACTGTTGATCTAAAAAAGGATCAGGCAGCAAAGGTTAAGGAAGAAACTCCCTTGCAATTCTTTGTCGATATGGTGCCTTCGAACTTCTTTATGGCAGCGAGTGACAATACCAAGATGTTACAGATTATTTTCTTTGCCATACTTTTTGGTATTGCTATGGTTTTACTTGAAGAAAAACAGATTATTGTCGTTCGAGATTTTTTCAACGGAATTGATGCGATAATCCTTAAAATTATCGATTTGATAATGGCTTTCGCTCCTTATGGGGTTTTCGCACTTATAGCAGGATTAATTGTTGATTTTTCAGGAGATGTCGATTTATTTGCCGCCCTGGGATTATATGCCATTACTGTGATTCTGGGTTTATTGGTAATGATTTTTGTGATTTATCCTCTTTTCCTGCGTTTGTTTACACCTGTTTCTTATCGTGATTTTTACAAGAAGATAAGTCCGGCTCAGCTATTGGCTTTTTCTACTTCTTCCTCTGCTGCCACACTGCCTCTTACGCTTGATCGGGTTGAGAACCATTTGGGTGTAGCCAACGAAGTGGCCAGTTTTGTTTTGCCTGTAGGCGTCACTATCAATATGGATGGCACCAGTTGTTATCAAGCTATTGCAGCCGTTTTTATTGCACAGGTATTTGGTGTGCCTTTGGATATTTATGACCAATTACTAATTGTATTAACGGCGACTCTGGCTTCTATTGGAACACCAGGTATTCCGGGGGGAAGTATCGTCATGTTGATTATTGTTCTTTCTTCTGTTGGTATTCCAGTTGAAGGTCTGGCATTAATATTGGGTATTGATCGTCCTCTTGATATGCTGCGAACTGTAGTGAATGTAACGGGTGATGCAACCGTCGCTACCATTGTGGCACAATCTGAAGGGAAGTTGAATTACAATCCAGAATTAATACCTCAAACTGTTGAAGTAAAAAAGTAGGATGATATAAGCCGACAGAGTCGAAGACCTATTGGCGTTAGAAAATTGAAATAAATCAATGCTGTAGGTTACAAGCAAATTGATAGCCTATTAAACTATTCAAACCTGACAGGTTTAATTTACATCTTGTAATTAAACCTGTCAGGTTTTTACTTATTTGTGTCTTTCAGTTAATAGCTCAACAACTTCTTCAAGTTTATAGCCTTTAGCTGATAGAAGTACCAGATAATGGAACATTAAATCAGCAGCTTCTCCCATAAACAAGTCCTTATTGTCATCCTTGGCTTCAATCACCAATTCAACAGCTTCTTCTCCTACTTTCTGAGCAATTTTATTCATCCCTTTTTGGAACAAGCTAGCTGTATAGGATTTCTCGGATAGATTATTCTTTCTCTCTTCAATCACATCCTGCAATTGTAAGAGAAAATCGATTTCAGATTTCTTATTGCTTTCATTCCAACAAGTTTCATCTCCTGTATGACAAACAGGACCGGTTGGGTTTACCTTAATAAGAAGACTATCCTGATCGCAGTCCAAGCTCATGCTGATAAAGTTTAGGTAATTGCCACTACTTTCTCCTTTTGTCCATAAGCGTTTTTTGCTGCGCGAATAAAAACAAACACGTTTTTCAGCTAGTGTTTTCTCAAGGGATTCTTTGTTCACATAACCAAGCATCAAGACCTTTTGAGTCTGCACATCTTGAATAATGGCAGGAGCAAGGCCATTACCTTTGCTGAAATCTATTTGGTTTATAAGTTCTGTATAATTCATCTTTGGATTTGTATTTAAATGTTTTTCAATTCATCCCAATTGGCCTCTGTTCAAATTGCTTTTGTATTATCTAGAGATTTAGTAAGACCGGGAAGTTGTCCCGATAATTCGGGATGTTCGAAAATCACCCGGCCGCACTTAAACTTTAGGTAAATAAGAAAGAAATTTTAAAAGCAGCCTTGATTTTTTTTATTCGTAAATATAATCTCGGGCTCTCATGATCTCACTCTGTTCGGTAGCTTCGTTTTTTGGATTAAGCCAACCATTGGAGCAAAGCGGAAATCATGAATACAACTAAAATAGACTTTAATGAATAAATGAAGTGGGGTTTATTCCCATAGCTCATGAACTCGCAAAAGCTCGGTTGGGGCAAAGCCCCATTTCTAAACTATAATCTAACAGGAATACCTTCCGATTTAAGATACTTTTTTAATTCAGGAATTTCAATTTCCTTATAGTGAAAAACACTAGCTGCCAGTGCTGCATCAGCTTTACCTTCAGTAAATGTATCTGCAAAATCTTCCATATTCCCAGCTCCACCTGAAGCTATGAGTGGAATATTAATCATTTCGGATATCTCAGCTAAAGCTTTATTGGCAAAGCCATTTTTTGTTCCATCATGATTCATGGAGGTAAAGAGTATTTCACCAGCACCACGTCTTTCCGCTTCCTTCAGCCAATCGAAGAGCTTGATGCCAGTTGGAATTCGCCCACCATTCAAGTAGACTTCCCAACCATCTTCAGTCTCGCGAGCATCTACGGCCAAAACGACACATTGAGAACCAAATCGATTTGCTAGTTCAGTTATCAATTCCGGATTGCGAACAGCTGATGAATTGATGGCTATTTTATCTGCTCCAGCTTTTAGAACGGCTGCGACATCTTCGCTACTACTAATTCCACCACCAACGGTGAATGGAATATTAAGAACCTTAGCGACTTTACCAACCATGTCGAGTAGGGTTTTACGCTTTTCGTGAGTGGCAGTAATATCCAAAAAGACCAATTCGTCTGCGCCTTGTTCTGCATAGTAGGCAGCTAATTCGACAGGATCACCTGCATCTTTCAAATCTACAAAGTTGATTCCCTTTACTGTTCGGCCATCCTTTATGTCCAAACAGGGAATGATTCGTTTTGCTAGCATATCTTAGAGTATAAATTCCTTAACTAAATCTTCTACTTTGATTCTATCTTCGTAAATAGCCTTTCCAATAATAACTCCAGTACAGTCTGTTTCATTCAAGGCTCGTACATCTTCGATGCATGATACACCACCACTGGCAATAAGCTGTATTTCAGGGAATTTCTTTAGAATAGATTGGTAAAGCTCAATTGCAGGTCCTTGTAACATGCCATCTTTTGAGATATCTGTGCAAATCACTCTTCGGATGCCTTTTTTCAGAAACTTTTCAAGAAAAGCGAAGAGTTCAATACCCGAATCTTTTTCCCATCCAGATGTGGCAATGAATCCATTCTTAACATCGGCACCCAGGATGATGCGATCAGGTCCATATTCTTCCAGACAAATGTCAAAGAGTTCAGGATCACTCACCGCTAGGCTCCCAAGTGTTATCTGTGATGCACCAGACTCAAAAGCCAAATCGATATCCATCTTTGATTTCAAGCCACCACCAAAATCAAGTTTCAAGTTGGTATTCTTGCTGATCTCTTTCAAAATAGGAGCGTTGCAAATGTTTTTCGATCGGGCACCTTCCAAATCGACTAAGTGCAACTGCTTGATACCAGCTTTTTCAAAAGCCTTTGCCACATTTAAAGGATTCGCATCGTATACGATTTTAGTATCGTAATCTCCCATAGTCAACCGCACACATTGTCCTCCGATGATATCAATAGCGGGAATAATTTCTATATTTTGCATGATTATAACTTTATAAAATTGCTTAAGATTTGTTGTCCGATATCTCCTGATTTTTCAGGGTGAAACTGGCAGGCATAAAAATTATCTTTCTGAAGACTGGCACTGAAACTTCTGATATAATACGTTTCAGCTGCTGAATAGTCGTTAAGTGGAACATAGAAGGAGTGAACAAAGTAGACAAAGCTCTCCACGTCAATCCCTTCAAATAGTTTCCCTTTCAATTGCTTGATTTGATTCCAACCCATATGAGGCACTTTATCCTCAGCGGGGAATCTTAGCGTTTCAACAGGAAAGATTCCTAGCCCTTTGGTGTTCCCTTCTTCGCTTTGTTCACACATTAGCTGCATACCTAAACAAATACCCAATACGGGTTGCTTTAGCTGAGGAATCAGTTTGTCTAATCCATTTTTCTTAAGTGCATTCATGGCCCAAGTGGCTTCACCAACGCCTGGAAATATCACCTTATCTGCCTTACGAATGGTTTCTTCACAATTCGTAATTTCTGCAGAAACGCCAAGTCGTTCTAGAGCAAACTTCACTGACTGAACGTTACCTGCTTCATAGTCGATAATCACTATATTTTGTTTGTTCATGTCTTCTTCTTATAAAAGTCCCTTTGTCGAGGGCAGTTGTAAGTTATTTACATCGCGTTTGATGGCCATGCGAATAGCTCTGGCAAAGGCTTTAAAAATGCCTTCAATCTTGTGGTGCTCATTGGTACCTTCTGCTTTTATATTCAAATTGCACAAGGCTCCATTACTGAATGATTTGAAAAAGTGAGAAAACATTTCTGTTGGCATATCTCCAACCATTTCTCGCTTGAAATCTGCTTTCCAAACCAATTCATTTCTGCCTCCAAAATCAAGAGCAACTTGTGCAAGGCAATCATCCATAGGCAAACAAAATCCGTAACGCTCTAAACCAAGTTTATTTCCCAATGCAATTTTGAAAGCTTCGCCTAAGGCAATACCAGTATCTTCAATACAGTGGTGTTCATCAACGTTTAAATCTGCAAAAGTAGTTATAGATAGGTCAATGCCTGAGTGTTTTAGGATCTGTTCCAACATGTGATCAAAGAAGCTTAACCCTGTATTGATTTTCCCTTGACTGCTACCATCCAGATCCAATTCAATTTTGATTTGTGTTTCAAG
>NZ_JBFFKR010000176.1:0-7338 GCF_041555295.1 Ancylomarina sp.
CAATCATCCTTTGGTAAAGCTCCCTATGTTTTAGCTCAAAAAGCGAAGCTAATGGGAAAACGAGTTATTGCTTTTTGTGGTAGTTCCGAAAACCTATTAAATTCCCCTTTCGATCAAGTGTTCCCTATAAAAAAAGAGTACCAAACTCTTGATGAAGCGATAACGTTTGCGAAAAATAACTTGACAGATGCCGTTTTACACAATGCTCATCTCCTGTAAGGTCCTGATATTCTGCATTAAAACTTGTTGTTTTTGATATGATATATAGCATGAAAAAAGATTTTAGTTTTAGTGTTGATATCTTTGAGAGATTGGTATTTTTGCAGTCAAATACTAAATAAACAATAAACTACTATTTCTAATGGAAAATCGCAGAATTTTAGCCATCAATCCGGGATCTACCTCTACAAAGATTGCCGTATATCAAGGCGATAAATCAGTATTTCTAAAAAATATTAAGCACTCTAATGAAGAGTTAGCTCAATTCAATAGCATTTCAGAACAATTTGAATTCCGTAAGGATATTATCCTAAAGGAATTGGTTGATGCAGAAATTCTTATTGACCTAATTGAAGCTGTTGTTGGACGTGGTGGTTTGGTTAAGCCTATCGAGTCGGGAGTTTACTTGGTTGACGAGAAACTTAAAGCAGATTTACGTATTGGTATTCTTGGAGAGCACGCAAGTAATCTGGGTGGCCTAATTGCTGATAATATCGCACAATCATTGCCAAATGCAAAAGCTTATATTGCTGATCCAGTTGTTGTAGATGAGATGATTGATGTTGCTCGAGTTTCTGGACATCCAGAGTTTGAACGTATGTCAATTTTCCATGCCTTAAACCAAAAAGCTGTAAGTCGATCATTCGCGTTAACAGTAGATAAAAAATACGAAGACTTAAATATTATTGTTGCTCACTTAGGTGGTGGTATCTCTGTTGGTGCTCACCGTAAAGGTCGTGTAATCGATGTGAACAATGCCTTAGATGGTGAAGGTCCTTTCTCTCCTGAGCGTTCAGGAACTCTTCCTGCTGGTGCATTAGCTAAGCTTTGTTTTAGCGGTGATGTTACTTTGGACGAAGTGAAGAAAATGATCAAAGGTGAAGGTGGATTAGTTGCTCATATGGGAACGAATGATGCTTACGAGATTGAGTTGAAAGCCAAAGATGGTGATGCAAAAGCTAAATTGATTCAAGATGCGATGGCATATCAAGTAGGTAAATCTATTGGTGCTTGTGCTGCTGCTTTAAAAGGTGAAGTTGATGGAATTATCTTAACAGGTGGTATCGCTCACAATGGTGATTTAGTGAGCTATGTAAAAGAAATGGTTTCATTTATTGCCCCAGTTATTGTTTACCCTGGTGAGGATGAAATGAAAGCTTTAGCAATGAATGGTTATATGGTATTGAGAGGCGATGTAGTGCCTAAGAGATATGTATAATCTTATCGTTATCTGAAATAAACCCTAATTACTTTTAATTAGAGTTCAAAATAGTTTAAAACCTTCGGTTAATTCCGGAGGTTTTTTTTATGCCTTAATTCTTTGATTTTAATGAGTCTAAATAGAAATTAATTATGATTCTTCTTCTATGATTTGTTTTCCTAATCTTTTGAAATGTCAATATTATTAGGCTTAGGTATTGATCATCAGGATACAAACTTTAAACAGAAATAGAATGAATTTGAATAGAGTTGTTTGATTAAAGAAAAATTTCTCTAATATTTTTGTATCTTAAAGCTGAAAATGATAAAAAAGATCTGTTGAATATGAGTTGAAATAGCCGAACTCATTAAAGTTTGAATCTGAAATTATACTAGAACAATTAGCATAAAAACTAATCAATCTCACAATAATAAGATGATGAATGAACCTTAACTCTAATATGTCTTTATAAATGGGTTTGTGATACTAGCTCTGGATAAAGATGTGTTTAGAATTAAGAATCATTTGTTTTGTCAAACAAAACATGAAACTATGAATGATCAGGCTGAACTCGTAAAAGATCTCGTAACAGAGCATGGAATAAAAAGGGAAAATTTGCTTCCTATTTTACAAGCTGTGGTTGAAAAAGATCGCTTTTTATCAGAGAGTGCTATTCTTAAAATAGCTGAAGAAACTAAAATCCCCGCCGCTGATGTCTACGGAACGGCTAGTTTCTATTCATTTCTCGATATTGTCCCTCGAGGAAAATATGTGATCCGCGTATGTAAAACCATAACCTGTGCTATGAAAGGTAAGAATCAAATTCTTTTGGCACTTGAAGATTTCTTGAAAGTTAAGTTGGGAGAAACCACTCCTGATAAACTCTTTACAATACTTGAAACCAATTGCTTGGGATGGTGTCATAAGGCGCCTGCGATGTTGGTGAATGATGATGTCTATACTGAGTTGACTCCAAACATGGTAGTTGATATACTTAGTTCTTATAAGGCAGAGGCGGATAAGGAGTAGATCTTATTTTCAAATTGTAAAAATCAAGAGTTATGACGACTAAAACAAAACAACTCAATAGAATAGATTTAATCTTCAAACATGAAGATGATTGTAAAGAGATTTTAAAGAAATCGTTCGATCGTTCCCATGATGAGGTAATCAACGAAATGGTAAATTCAGGACTTAAGGGACGTGGTGGCGCTGGTTTCCCAACAGGACTTAAATGGAAGCTTACTGCTGAAGAGACAGAGCCAACCAAATATGTTATTTGTAATGCCGATGAGGGAGAGCCTGGTACCTTTAAAGATAGAGAGATTCTAACACGTGTTCCTCATAAGGTTTTAGCAGGTATGGCTATGTGTGCCAAGATTATTGGTGCTAAAGAAGGTTATATTTATCTACGTGGCGAATATAAATTTCTTGTTCCTCAACTTAGAGAAGAGCTTAAGAAGTTTCATCAAATTATGGATGAATTAAATCTCGATTTTGCCGTTGATATTTTCTTGGGAAGTGGTGCCTATATATGTGGAGAAGAGTCAGCTCTTTTCGAATCTATGGAAGGTAAACGTGGCGAACCAAGAAATAAACCTCCCTATCCAACCCAATGTGGTTACCTAAATAAACCAACGGTCATCAACAATGTTGAAACTCTGGCGCACTCTTATACTATCATGAAATACGGGGCTAAGAAATTTCGTGAACTTGGGGTTAAAGACTCCTGGGGATCTAAGGTGTTTTCTGTGTCTGGCGATACGCCAATACCAGGTATCTATGAATTAGAATTAGGTATGAGCGTTCAAGATTTTGTTGATGATTTTGGAGATGGAGATACCAAGGCTGTACAAGTTGGTGGTGCATCTGGTTTTCTAGTCCCGCGAAAGCGTTTCCCAAAATCGAATATCGGTTATCAAGGAAAACTGACAGGCGTATCTCTGCCTACAGGAGGTTCTATGATGATATTCAATAGTTCTCGGTCTATGTATAATGTATTGAACAATTACCTCGACTTTTTTGAAGAAGAATCTTGTGGGCAATGTACACCTTGCCGTGTAGGTTGTCAGCAATTACTTAAAGGTATCAAGGCTGTAAAGCGAGGTGAAAAACCAGCTGCTTATCTTGATAAGCTCCTAAAACTAACAGACACGATGCGATTGACAGCTAAGTGTGGTTTGGGACAATCTGTCGCAAATTCTTTCTCCTCTATTGTAGAAAATTTCCGAGAGGAGATGATTTACTAATGGGTTCTAAATAAATGAGTCTAATGTTCAATTTTTTAAGGCAATAAAATATACAAGCCTTAATAACTAAAGAGAATGAAAATGGCAAATATGATCAATTTATCAATAAATGGAATCGCTGTTAGTGTAGAGGAAGGAAAAACCATACTCGAAGCAGCTAAAAAATTACATATACATATTCCAACCCTATGCTATCACAAAGACCTATGTGTAGCAGGTAATTGCAGAGTTTGTGTGGTTGAGCAAGCAGGAGTCGATCGTTTGGTAGCTTCCTGTGCAACGCCTGTTAACGAAGGCATGGAGATCAATACCAATAGTTTAAAGGTGAGAAACTGTCGAAAGCATATTATTGAGCTTTTGTTGGCCGAACACAACGAAGAATGTACCAAGTGTTATCGAAATGGGCATTGTGAACTTCAATCCATAGCTGCTGACCTACAAATCACAAATCAAGATTTTATCGATTTGGTACCTGATAAGAATTATACAGTCGATTCTTTTTCACCATCTATTGAAAAAGATGATAGTAAATGTATTCGTTGTCAACGTTGTGTGAGAACTTGTGCAGAGATTCAAAGTGTGGGTGCAATTGCTGTGGCACATAAGGGTTCTGATATGAAAATTTCAACATTCTTTAATCATTCATTAAATGAGGTGGTTTGTACCAATTGTGGACAGTGTATTGTGCATTGCCCAACTGGAGCTTTGGTTGAGAAATCGTATGTGGAGCAAGTATGGGATGCTATAGCAGATCCTGAAAAGCATGTAGTGGTTCAAACAGCACCAGCTGTTCGGGTTGGTCTTGGTGAAGAATTGGGTTTTGAACCAGGCACCAGAGTGACGTCTCGTATGGTATCAGCTCTTCGACGTTTAGGATTCGATTCAGTTTTGGATACTGATTTTACTGCTGACCTGACTATTATGGAGGAAGGAACAGAATTGTTAACACGTCTTAAAGGAGCATTGCTAGATGATAATCCTGAAGTTTCTCTACCTATGGCTACATCATGTTCACCAGGTTGGGTGAAATATATTGAACACAAATACCCAAAATATCTACCTAATTTATCGACATGCAAATCGCCACAACAGATGTTTGGGGCTTTGGCTAAAACTTACTATGCTAAGAATATCGATGTGGATCCAGCCAATATTGTTTCCGTTTCTATTATGCCATGTACGGCTAAGAAATTTGAAGCGAATCGACCAGAAATGAAAGACAGTGGTTATAAAGATGTTGATTTTGTTTTGACGACTCGTGAACTAGCAGTAATGATTAAACAAGCCGGTATTGAATTTGAGCAGTTGAACGAAGAGAATTTCGATTCTATCATGGGAATTGGTTCTGGAGCAGGTGTCATTTTTGGTGCTACGGGTGGTGTTATGGAAGCAGCATTACGTACCGCTTATGAAATTGTAACTGGGCGCGAGGTACCTTTCGAAAATTTGGAGATTAAACCTGTTAGAGGACTAGCAGGCGTGAAGGAGGCAATTGTACCAATTGTCGATGTTCTACCAGAGTGGTCATTCCTTGAAGGTGTTGAGTTGAAATGTGCCATAACCAATGGATTAGAAAATGCTCACCAGTTAATGGAAGCCATTGATAGAGGAGATCGTTTCTATCATTTCATAGAAATTATGGCTTGCCCTGGTGGTTGCTTAGGCGGTGGTGGTCAACCGTTCCCTGTTGATGATGAAATTCGTCAGAAAAGAATGGATGCTATCTATTCTGAAGACTTATCATTAACTCTTAGAAAATCTCATGAAAATCCTGAAATTGTGCAGATTTATAAAGATTTCCTAGAGAAACCATTGAGTCATAAATCTCATAAATTATTGCATACCTCTTATGTGAAACGTCAGCCATATTAATGACAAATCTGTTGCATCATTATTAGGGTGATGGTAATAACGGAAAATCCCTTGTAAGATTTATGCTTACAAGGGATTTCTATATATCTAAGAAAGAAAAATTAATTGTTAGAACTGATTCACAACTTTACGGATAGCAACCAGTTTTGTCAATAAATCTTCAAGATGGTCTAAGTGTAACATATTTGCTCCATCAGATTTTGCATTGGCAGGATCAGGATGTGTTTCAATAAAGATACCATCAACACCAACTGCAATACCAGCTTTGGCAATTGTTTCAATTAAATCAGGACGTCCACCCGTTACACCAGAAGTTTGGTTTGGCTGTTGAAGTGAATGCGTGATATCTAAAACAACCGGGCAATTATTTTTTTGCATTGTAGGAATTCCGCGGAAGTCTACAATCATATCCTGATAACCAAACATATTTCCACGGTCGGTTAATATCACCTGATCGTTACCCATTTCTTTCACCTTATCAACAGCGAATCTCATAGATTCAGCAGATAAGAATTGACCTTTCTTAATATTCACAACTTTACCCGTTTTAGCAGCTGCAACTAATAAATCAGTCTGACGGCAAAGGAAAGCAGGAATTTGTAAAACATCAACATAAGCAGCAGCCATAGAAGCTTCCTCTGCAGAGTGAATATCTGTAACAGTTGGGACACCAAAAGTATCACTAACTTTTTTTAGAATTTTCAAAGCTTTTTCGTCCCCAATACCTGAAAAAGAATCCAAACGAGAACGGTTGGCTTTACGATAGGAGCCTTTAAAAATGAAAGGAATCTCAAGCTTGTTTGTAATTTCTACAATACGTTCTGCAATTTGCATTGCAATTTCTTCACCTTCTATAGCACAGGGGCCTGCTAAAAGGAAAAAGTTGCCAGATTCGGTGTGTTTTATATTGGGAATATTTTTAATCATGATGTATTTGTGTTTTATTTCTTGCAAAAATAAGAAAAGCTTTGATATATATTGAATGCCTTAGTGAGATAATAGGTAAAGAAGTTTTATTTCTTGTCCATTTTTACTCTGTTAAGGCTTAGACCTTCTGATTGTATGGCACGTGGATAGCTAACGGCTGATTTTCCAAAAACCAAACCATAACCCACAGTGTAACCCTTTGGAATACCTATTAATTCTGAAATGCTTGGGTCAATGTCATTCAATACCCAAGTCAGCATACCATTCCATAAAGTGCCAATATTATGGCTATTGGCTAAAAGTTCAAAATAACTTAATGAAATGAGACAGTCAGGAAGAGGAGATGAGTTTTTCTTAGGAGCTGAAGCTATTAATAGATGGGGAGCATTTCTGAAAATAACATCAATACCATTGTTTTCCCATACCTTTTGAATGGCATATAAGAATTGAAATTGAGGTAAAAGCGTTTTAGCTTCTCCTGCTTTCCTTATTGCCTCATACACCTTATCTCTAAATATTTCTAAGTCTTCTCTTTTATCTATAAGTGTGAAATGTACCGAGTTATAATTATGTCCTGTTGGAGCATAAGCAGTTGTCTCCAAAAGCTCTTGAATAAGGCTTTTATCTATATCTTCAGGGATGTATTTTCGTATTGATCGTCGAGTTTTAATCAAACGGGTCATGGATTCATAAGTAGGAAGTTCACCTTCTGACGATAGGCTATCCTCAGGCTTTTTCCCTAAGATTGATAGGGCAGCTGTTGGGCAAATAGCTAAACAATGCTGGCATTTAAGACATTGTTTTTCTTTTGACTTGCGAATACTTGGATTGGGAGTCATTTCAATTATCCCTACAGGACAATCTTGTGCA
>NZ_JBFFKR010000177.1:0-7276 GCF_041555295.1 Ancylomarina sp.
AGTACCAAATTGTTCATAAGCTAATTCGCAGATTTCTAAACTCTCTTTATCTTGATAAAAAAGAACAAAACTATCAGCCTCATCAGCCCCAATACGTTTCATTTCATCTACGCCTAAGTCTTTTATATGAACAACCTTAACACCCATATATTCATGCGATGCCTTTTCTTTATCGCGTGTTACCATGCTTACCTGAACATCACTGGATTTCAGCTGTCGAGCTAAGGCTAGAGATTCCCCTTCGAGACCAAAAATATAGACCTTTTTATCGCGCTTTTCATGCAAAACATCGTGTTTGCGATGAGATTCTCCAACTTTCAGAATCGCCCATTTAAAGAGAGGCGGACCGACTATTTGATTAATCACAATAACCGTAATCAGCACAGTAGCAAACTCAGCTCCCCATTCAGGGTATTTTTGGCTGACAATAGAAACCAAGCCTAAAGCAACTCCTGCTTGTGTCACATAGGGGGTCCACGAAATTCGGTTATAGGATTTGGGATCTCCTGCCAAACGTCCACCCACATAGGCTCCAATAGCCATACTAATCAATCGAATAAAAAAGAAGATAATCGCAATACTAAAGGCCTTTCCAAAACTATCAAGGGATAGAGAAGCCCCTGTAAGCGTAAAGAACAGAATATAGATCTTTGGAACAACTCGTTCTATTATTTTGTTGAATTCACGACGATAATTTCCATAATTGACCACATAGAAACTTGCAAGAATACAAACCAATAAAGGCTCTATATAAATACGGAAACCAAAAAGAGCTTCGCTATAATGATGCAATTGATGTGCAAGAAAAAAAGACAAGTAGCCTAAAACAATTAAAACAAAAGCTTTAAGACCTGTTGACAGGCTCAAACCCAGAACAAAATTCATCAACTTACCTAAAACCCATCCAAGAAAAAAAGACAAAGCCAGCTCACCAACAAGAATCAGAATTAGAAGAAAATCGATGGAGATTCCCGAAATAAGAGCTTCAGCAATGGCAAAACAAAGTGTAAACAGAATAATGACAAGAACATCTTTTACTACTGTTACACCCATTGCCGTTTTAACAAAAGGTCCTTTTGCTCGCATTTCGTTGATAATTGCAATAGCTGAAACTGGCGAACGAGCTACAAAAATAACGCCTATTAACATAGCAATAGCAATTTTAACCCCATTCGTGAATCCTGACATAAACGGAATATGCTCACTCAAATAATAAATGGCTATGGTACTCAAAACAAAAGTGAAAAAGAGTTGCCCAAAAGTCATCCATTTGATACTCTTCATTCTCCCTTTTAACTCTGCAAGATAGAGCTCGGCTCCTGCCGCAAAAGCGATAAAAGAAAGAGAAATATCATTTATAAAATTAAGTTCGGATAAGGATTCTCCAGGAATAAGTTTTAATACAAAAGGACCTGCAATAATTCCAATAACAAGGAGTCCAGTAATAATTGGCAATTTAACCTTCAGGAAGTAGAGTGACAGCCGACTGGCTGAAACGCTTACAATTAAAAATCCGGCTAAAAAGAGTATAATATTGAGATAGGTTTCCATAGGCTATTGATTCTATTTGTGAATCTGAGACATAAGATAATTATTTTTTTCAAAGGAATGCTGAATAGCATCTTTTTACATAGGTTTCTTTCTTCCTTTACCTCTAAATTATATACAAAAAAAGAGCTCCCTATAAAGGAGCTCTCTCAAATAAATTTCAAATGGAATTACTTTTCTACTTTAAAATTTTCTGTATTCATCTTACGATTTTTCACGTATTTCTCTAACCACTGATCCTGTTCCCATAACATATGCAGAATCGATTCTTTGGCGGCATAACCATGACTTTCTTTAGGCAATACTACCAAACGGACTGTTGCACCTAAGCCTTTTAATGCATTAAAATAACGCTCACTTTGCATGGTGTATGTTCCCGAATTATTATCGGCTTTACCATGAATCAGAAGTAAAGGTGTTTTCATTTTATCGGCATTCATAAATGGCGACATCGTGTTGTAAACCTTAGGCGCTTCCCAATAGTTACGCTCTTCACTCTGAAAGCCAAAAGGTGTTAGTGTTCGATTGTAAGCACCACTACGAGCAATACCTGCAGCAAATAAATTCGAATGTGTTAATAGATTAGCCGTCATAAATGCACCATATGAGTGTCCACCAACAGCAACACGATTTCTATCAATATAACCCAAACTATCAACTGCATCGATGGCAGCTTTAGCATTACCCACCAATTGTTTCATAAAGGTATCGTTAGGTTCAGCATCACCTTCGCCAATAATTGGAAACGAAGCATCATCTAGAACCACATAACCACGGTTAACCCAAAAAATTGGTGAACCATACCAAGGATAAACAAATTCGTTAGGCGAAGTTGTTACCTGTCCTGCACTTGCTTTATCCTTGAATTCTTTGGGATAAGCCCACATCAACATCGGTAACTTCTCCTTCTTATCCATATCGTATCCAGCAGGAAGATATAAGGTTGCTGAAAGTTCAACACCATCTTCACGCTTGTATTTAATCACCTCCTTGTGCACATTCTGAATACTCGTAAAAGGATTCTCAGTAAATGAGATCTGCTGTGGTGCAATTCTTTTCTTGATATTGCGAATGTAATAGTTCGGATAATCGTTTTTGGACTGGACATTGGTTAGGATAATGCCTTTTTTAATGTTAATGACATCGGAAATGCTCTCCAAAGTCGTTTTACCATCAGCTCTCCATAAACGAGTTATTTTCCCTGTTTTAAGATTGATCTCATCAATAAAGGGACGAACACCTTCTTTGGAATAACCTTTACCATTCAAATAAGCTTTATTACCATCTAACTCTAGAGAGTAACGTCCATATTCGTTTTTGCTTGTCACAAAATTTCCTGGATCACTATATTGATCCTGATAGTTTCTCTCATTCAATATACGTGGCGCTTTTTCAGGATGAGATGGATCGAACAAAAGCGTTTGGATTGTTCTGCTATTCCACCAATAATTGTAAGCAACAGCAGTCTGCTTGTTTCCCCATGTGACTCCTGCAAATCGGTATTTTGTTTTTAGTAATGATTGAGCCGCCTTAGAAAAAGGAGCATCCAATGTAAACAGTTCATCACGAAAATCAACTTCTTTTGCAGGATCACCACCATCTAATGCTTCAACCCAGTAAAGGCTCGATGGACGATCAGAACGCCAAGATAGATTTCTCATCCCTTTTCGTTCAGCCATAAAACCCTTAGGTAGATCTTCGATAAGTGGCACTTCAAGAATGGTTTTCACCTTTTCGCCCACTTGAGTATAAATGATAGTCTTAGATGGAAAGCGATACATAGGAACCAGATAAGAAAAAGGTCTTTCGATAGTAGTCAGTAAGATATATTGACCATCAGGCGAAAATGAAAAGCTCTTGTACATAGCTGCCTCCTTCCACAATTCTTTCTCACCTGAAAGATTCACCTTATAGAGTTCTGAACGAACCAATTGTTCAAAATTAAATTCATCTGATTTATCCTTCAACAAATCCTGATAGGTTCTATTCTGGGCTTTCTTACCATCATTAACCGTAACGGTTGGTCCATAAGGAATAGCTGTCGATTTCTCTATTAAAGGTTTCTTATTCTGATATAAAAACCTAACCAGCAAAGATTTACTATCACGATACCATGTGAAAGGACGTCCCATATTGGCATTCAATTTATCTTCAGATAATTTTACAACTTCAGCTTTGGCTATATCTAAAACCCATAACTCAACCCCTTTTAATGTGGTATTGGTAAAAGCCATAAAGTTCTCATCAGGAGACCATGAAAAATTCGCATAGCGACCATCAGCAGGTAATCCTTTAACAGCGATACTATTTTTCTCTCCTACAATTTGGACAGCAATGCCCGTATTGTATCGCACACGACTTCCAATATTCGTTACCGGGTTAATACGCAAGCCACCCAATCGCAACTCTTGTTCCGATAATTCAATAATAGATTTATAACGGTTTCTCTCGAGTAAGACAATCTTGTCACCTTTACTGTTAATGCGAACCGATGGTGCCATTGGTGCATCTGCCAAATCGAAAATAGCTTTGTCTGGCTTTTGATATTTGAGATCCAACTGTGCAAAACTGCTGGAATAACACAATATCATAATACATGCCAAGGAAAAAATGTTTTTCATTTTAATCATATTATAGATTGTTTTAGAAATATTTATTGATCTTCAATTGATATATTCGACCAAAAAAGAAATATTGATTGTGTTTGTTTTTTTTAATAAATACAGAACATAAATCTAAACATAAATTAAATTTATAAATAGTTAAAAACAGTTAAACAATAGATTTACCATATTGCATATCACCTATATTATTAACAAAAACAAATCCCAACCTCTACTTAAGATTGGGATTTACTTTTAATTACTGAGAGTTATTCGCTCTTTAAACCTGACGAATTTTCTGATTACGTCCAATTGAAAAATAAAGCAAAGGTCCCAGAAAAGGTAAAAATATAGTAACAAGGACCCAAATTAACTTGTTAGATCCTGTAAACTCATTTCGCAAAATATCGATGAGTGCAATAATGGGTAGTATTGTAAAAATTGCCAGAGCAAACAGACCAATTAAAATCTGAAATGGCCCAATAAATCCTAAGTAAATCATCTTTTGTTTATAATTAATTAAATATTACTCTTTAAACTCCTTATTTATTTTGATAAGCTCTTTAGTCATCCGTTTAGCAGTTCTAATTATCTTCCTCAACTCACAAGTTTTACCTTTAACAGTAGTGGATGAAAGGTTTAATTTAAATTTATTCTTAGAATCATCATTCTTTAAGCAAAACCTGATCTGTATTGAATCATTTTTTTCATTACCCTTAAAGAATTTTTTTAAACTTTTCCAATCGTAGTTCTTAAGTTCATCCAAACTGTTTGTTTCTACAGAAAAAGAACTGACTGTCGTTTTTTGCTTTTTATCTTGAGCATGAGTATATCCAGCACAAAGTATCAAAATAATCACAAGGAGTTTTTTCATTTTTTAGATTTCCAATATTTAGTATTAAATTATCTTTTTTAACAGGGAACTTACTTATCTGTTTCAGAAGCACAATCTCAAAAAAAAACGATAAGGCTATTCTTATTCTCTTGAATCTAAGGGATTATACTTGTCATTCAAAAGATTTTCGATGGATACGAAAAGGGAATCAGGTAGATTATCCCATGTGAACCATTTCCACTTTTCACATTTATCAGGTTCCGTCAGTTGCAGTTCTCCTGAGTCATAATCAGATAGCATAATGATAGTCACATAATGCTTTTGCTCTTCACGAAATATATCATTGGTTACGGTTCCAAACCGAACATTCTTTATAGATAAACCTGTTTCTTCAAGAGTTTCACGCATTGCACAATCTTCCCAACTTTCCTGATACTCCAAATGCCCACCTGGAAAAGACCAAGTTCCCTCTCCATGAGCATTCTTACGCTTACCCAACAACACTTTCCCCTCTTTTATAACGGCAACTCCAACACCTACTTTAGGTCGCTTATTTTCCATATATTATAATTCAACTTTTAAGAACACTGTCAAATTTATGAAATTAAGTTTACATACAATTATTTCTTCAGTAAAATACAATCCTAATAATGCAAATCATAAAGAATCAAGATAGTGAAAGACACTAGTTAAAAGCAATTCTACATGACGACTCAAAAACAAACCCAAGCATAGGTGATATTGAATAATAATTTTAGCTTTGCAAGTAAACTAGAGTAAAAGACACACAACTCTCCTACACTAAATATTAAAAATCAAAATCGAATAAAATGGAATTTTCATACCAAGCACCTGATAAAAAAGTAGAAACAGTAGAAACTTATAAAAGTTGGGATCTGGAAAAGTTGATGACTTATATCGCAAAGCAATACCACCAGAAGATTGTTGCTGATATCAACGAACTAATGCCTCCTATCGACAAGGTTGTTCGTGTGCACGGGGAATCTCACCCGCACTTGCCTGCAGTGCGCAATCTGTTTTTACAACTGGTTGAAGAGCTAAAGGAGCACATCAAAAAAGAAGAAACTGTATTCGATTTGATTGATGATATTAAGGAGGATGACAATATTCTGGAGTTTGAAATTTCATCATTAGCTGGTAATCATCTTGCTTTTGAGAGTGTTCTTGAAAACATCTCAGAATTAACCCACAAGTATACAGCACCCGAAGGTTCATGCAAAACATACAACTTGGTTTATGATCTATTAAGAGCTTTCAACGAAAAACTGACTCATTATAGAGAGCTTGAGAATGAGGTTCTTTTTGAGAAAATTAAAGAATAAAGTATCCCTATAGAACAGCAAAGCTCCCTATAAATTCAGGGAGCTTTGTTATTACCACTATTTTAAACATCGCCAGGAGGCTTTCAGTCTTTCCCCTTCTTATTCCAGTTCTCAAGTATATTATATTTAGCTTGTCTTTCCTTCCATCTATCTCTGGCATACTTCTGCATATCCGTTATAGTATCCGTTTCATCAATTATTTCAAGTCCAAGTAAGGTCTCAATAATATCTTCCAATGTTACGATACCATCCAAACCGCCATACTCATCAACAATCATGGCAATATGTTCCTTTTTCTCTAAGAGTTTCTCCCACAAAGTAAATAGAACGATCGAATTGGGAACAACGACGATATCTCGTTTAATATCTTTCAATTTTAACTCAAATTGATCTTCTGCAAGCTTTTCAAAAACGGTTTGTCTAAAGACGTAACCCGTTATATTTTCATCATTGCCCAAATAGACCGGTATACGCGAAAATCTCAAATAATCCTTATCTTCCAAAAAATCCTTCAGAAACAAGGTTTCATCAGCAAGAGCTACAACAACTCTCGGGGTCATTATTTCTGTTACTTTCACATTTTTGAGCTTCAATAAATTTTGAATAATTTTATCTTCTTTTATTGTAAAAATGCCTTCATCTGCACCTATACTCGCTAATACAGCTATTTCCTCTCTACTCGTCGTCTGCTCTTGCTTATTACTCGAAATAAGCTTTGTTATGGTTGCTGACATTAGAACTAAAGGATAAGTAATAAAGATCATACCTCTGATAAGAGGTGAGCATATCATTGCCAAATTTCTCCAATACCTGGCTCCAATTGTTTTTGGTATAATTTCGGTGATGACCAAAATTAATAAGGTTAAAACAGCGGAAACAATTCCAAACGAAGCCGCTCCAAAAACTTTTACGGCTTGTACACCAACACCAGCTGCTCCAATGGTATG
>NZ_JBFFKR010000178.1:0-7271 GCF_041555295.1 Ancylomarina sp.
AACTCTATTCTTGAGCCAGAGATTACTCGAGAGTTTGAATTTGGTCTTGATGCACGTTTTTTTAATAGTAGAATTGGTATTGATTTTGCCTACTATAGCAAAGAGACTGACGGTCAGATTCTTCCTGTTGATATTGCTTCTACTTCTGGTTTTACATCTAAGGTTGTGAATTTTGGTAAAGTAGAGAATAAAGGTATTGAACTTCAGGTGAGCTTAGTACCAGTTCAAACTTCTGACTTTACATGGGATTTAAACTGGACATTCTCGAACAATAGAAATAAAGTTCTTGAATTACCTGACGGTCTTGATAAGTACGAGATTTATTCAGCTTATGGTATCGAATTTAATGCTGTAGTAGGTCAGCCAATTGGTGTATTCAAAGGCCATGCCGCTAAAAAAGATCCAGATGGAAATATTATAGTTTCTGCTGATACTGGTATTCCATTGGAAGCTGACGAAAAAGAAGTTTATGGAAATGCTGAAAGTGATTTCCAAATGGGATTAACTAATAATTTCAAATATAAGAACTGGAATTTAGGTTTTTCATTTGATTACCGTCAAGGTGGTCTAATGTATTCTTATACCGCTCGTTTGAATTACTTTGTAGGTAATGCGACTAAAACGACTTATAATGATCGTAACCCTTTTATCGTTCCTGGCTCAGTAATTGAGAATGCTGACGGAACGTATTCTGAAAATACAACAGCAGTTGGTAAGCAACGAATTAACGAATATTGGAATCAGACTAATAATAAATCGATTTCTCGTGAGCATGTTTTAGATAAAACTTACGTAAAAATGAGAGATTTAACATTGTCTTATAGTTTTACTGAGAATATGTTGAAGAAAACTCCATTTACTCAGTTGTCGTTAACTGCATATGGGAGAAACTTGTTTATTTGGACGCCTAAAGAGAATAATTTCATCGATCCTGAAGGGTCTACTTACGGAAATGATTTACGAAGTGAGTTTGGTGAATTTGCAGGTGGACCATCTGTGAGAACCTTTGGTCTATCTCTAAAGGCTGCATTTTAACTAACCTATAAAAACTAGTATAATGAGAAAAATAACAACATATATTTTTAGTCTGGCAATGCTTACGTTATTGTGGGGCTGTGAAAAGGATTTTTTGGAAGTAAATATTGATCCAAATAATCCTCCTGCTGAGGTGGGTACTCCGGAATTAGTTTTCCCTTCTGCTGTTGCTTCTACTGCTGTTCGTGTTGGGGGTGAATATGCAGTTCTTGGTGGTATGTGGTCTCAACACTGGACTCAATCGAATGCCGCAAATCAGTATAAATCAGTTGATCAGTATAATATAACATCAAGTAGTTATAATGGTTCATTTTCTGAAATGTTTTCAGGTGCTTTGAACGATTACACGTTTGTAATTAATAAGTCAGAAGAAGATGAAAATTGGATTTTCTTTCTATTAGGTACTGTCATGAAAGCTTATAATTATCAGGTTATGGTTGACTTGTATGACCAATTACCTTATGATGAGGCTTTCCAGGGAGACGCTAATCTGGCCCCTGCTTATGAAGATGGAAAAGCTATTTATGGCAAATTAATTGCATCTATCGATACTGCTTTAACTAAAGATTTCGCTGCTGCAACAAATACTGTTCCTGGCAAAAGAGATTTCTTATTCGAAGGTGATCTTACAAAATGGAAGCAATTTGCAAATACTTTGAAATTGAAGATGTATCTAAGAATGGTTAATGCTTCACCTTCTGAAGCTCAAGCTGGAGTTCAAGCTGTTTTTGCTAATGGTATAGGTTTCCTTGGAGAAGATGCTTCTATGTCTCAATTTGAAGATGCCCCAGATAAGAGTAATCCTTTCTTTGAGTATAACTTCCGTCAGTTGAATGTAGCTACAAACTTAAGAGCAAGTAATACCTTAATGTCTTACTTATTGTCAAATAGTGATACCAGACTTGATGCGATTTATAAACCAGGTTCGGGAGGACAATTTGCAATGTACCAAGGTCAGTTTAATGCTTCTTCTACTCAAATTGATCCTGATCAACCTTCAGTAGCAAAACAATCACCTATTGAGCCAGTTCGTTTTATTTCTGCTGCAGAATCTTACTTTATGCAAGCAGAAGCTATCGAACGTTATGGTGTTACTGGTGATGCTAAAGCAATGTATGATGCTGGTGTTACTGCTGCATTTGGACAATTTGCTTTTGATTCCCAATATGATGAATACGACTTAGATGCTACTCCTTTTATTGCTGCTGGTGGTCAATATGAATACCCGGCTGCAGGTAGTTTAGAAGAGAAGATTGAAGCTATTATTACTCAAAAATGGATATCATGTGTAGGTTCACATTCTCTTGAATCTTTCTTTGAGCAAAACAGAACAGGTTATCCTAAAGTGAGTGCTGTTCCAGGTTCAGATCCTTCATATGTTGCGGGTCAATTTACTTATTCTTTGGAAGGTGTTACCGGTGGTCAGTTTCCTAAGCGTTTAGTATTTCCAGATATTGAAATTAACCGTAATCCTAATACGCCTGCAAAAGTTGCTGTAACTGAAAAAGTTTGGTGGGCTAAATAATAAAATATACAATTATGAAAAAAATATTATTATATAGTTTTCTTCTGACTTTATTTTTCGGAGTTACTTCTTGTGATAAAGAATCGGAAGATGTTTCAACACTCACTTCTTATGTGACTATTGTGTTGGAAGGTGATGACATTGTTTTTCACCAGAAGGGTACCCCTTGGATTGAACCTGGATTCACTGCTACTGAAGCAGGTGTAGATGTTGCATCTACAGTTGTTGCGACAACTCCTGATATAGACAATATTGGTAGTTATACTTTGACATATTCTGCTGTTAATTCTGATGGGTATGCAGGTTCTGTTTCAAGAAAAGTTGTGGTTTATTCTGCTGGTTTATCTGCTACAGATATTTCTGGAACTTACACAGGAGATGTTTTTAGATTAGATACTAATAATGATGCGACTCGCAGTTTTGCTGGCAATGAAGTTGTTTTAACTGCAACTTCTGTGCCTGGATTATATCATATTAGCGATTGGATTGCTGGTTTTTATAACGTTGGGTATGGCTATGGCGCAGGTTATGCATTTACGGGTTATCTGGAAATGGTTTCACCTACAGTGTTTCATCATATTGAATCCTCAAATCCATGGGGTGACCCGGCAGATGAGGTGATTAATTGGAATTATGATGTTGCGACAGGTGTATTCACTTACAACTTCATGTGGTTAGGTCACTATGATTTTGCTATTACTTTAACAAAAAATTAGTAGTAATTCACTTAAAAATTAAATTTATGAAACTAAGATATATTTTATTAGCTATGGTTGTAGCTCTTGGTGCTTGTGATCCTAACGACACTATTAAGGACTACAAGACAGAGTACACCTCTGTTGGCGGGATGCTGGCAGGTGAATGGTATGTAACTTACACTGTTGATGGTGACATATGGGCTTCGAACTCTAAAATTAGTACATTTAATACTGCTGCTGATAATGGTACTGAAATGTGGATTGATGATGATGATAATTTTTGGGGACTTAAAAGCGTTATCAAATGTAATACTGGAAATAATACATTTTCAGCTGAAGCCGCTGATGAGTTGTATTATGGAATAACAGTTGATATTAAAAATGGTAAAGTTTTACCTGGGGCAGGAACGACTGCAGCTGGTAATGTTACTGACAGTATCTACTTTGAAATTACTTATAATGATATTGATCCAGATACAGGAGAGTTAGATCCAACAACTGCCATTGTAGCTGGTGTAAGAAGAACAGGTTTCCTTGAGGATGAGCACGAATAGTCTTATAATGTCTTAATTATTAAAGAGCTGAATTTTCGAATTTAGCTCTTTTTTTATTAGAATTATTCTGATTAACTTAAGGTGTATTTTTTATTTAAATCAATCGTGATGAAAACAAAACCTATTTCAGAAAAGTATTATCGATTGTCAAAATCCATTTTATTCATTTATCGAGTTTTTCTGATTCTTACTTTCTTTATATCTACTTTATCCCTTTCTGCTCAAGAAAAGGTTATTGTTGTAGGTGGAACATCTGCTGCCCCTTTTTCTCGAGGTGTAAGTAAAACATCAAAAATAAATGAAATAGCCTACCAGAAACGGCTATTAGGTTCTTTTTATTTGGATGATGATTGGGCCGAAACGGATATCTATTTAATGAATGATAGTATTGTTTTGCGTGATCTAAACACCAGAATAGATTTAAGTAATAATGTATTAGAAATAAAAACGAAGGAAGATACTTTGGTATTGCCAACTTATCGTATCAAGCGTATTTTATTGAAAGAAACAGCTAAGGTTTTTGTTACTGAAAATATTGTTAAATCTTCTACTAATGGATTTTATCAAATCATAGTGGATGGTAAGTATTCTTTGCTTTGTCAGCCTAAAGTTAAGGTTGAGCGTGCTGATTTTAATATTATTACTAATTCTGGAAGTAGAGATGATAAGATTATTCAACAAGAATACTTCTATTTGTTTGTTGATGGTAATTTAATAAAGCTAGAGAAAAGCAAAGGTAAGTTTAAGAAACAATTTAAAAATAATAAAGAAATAGAAATGTATTGTAGTCAGCAAAAAGTGAAACCGAAGGATAAAGCATTTCTGATAGAATTGGTGAAATTTATTAATGAAGAGAAATTAGATCTTTAATTAATTTTGGTATTTGTGCGATGAAATTATTGTATGAACCTAATTCAATATGGAACCTCATAAATAAACTATTTAAGTTCTGTTTTAATCCTAAAAGAATTCATTCCTTTTGTTAGCATAACGGAGTAGGAGTATAAACTTAATATCATACCGGAATTTTGATATTAAAAAACCGAAACGGGAATCAATCTCGTTTCGGTTTTTATTATATTTTAGGAACGCTTAATTAAAACCCATTCAACTCCATAGTTACTGTTGGAATCAGAAGTAAGAATCCTAGTAATAGAAGAATGACCATAAATCCACCAATCCATTTCACCCATTTGTCGTAAGGGATTTTAGCAACACCTAAAACACCAATTAAAACACCTGAGGTTGGTGTAATCATATTGGTAAAGCCATCACCAAACTGGAATGCCATAACAGTTGCCTGACGCGATACTCCAATCAAGTCTGAGAACTGTGACATCATAGGCATAGTTAAAGCCGCCTTAGCTGATCCAGATGGAATGATCACATTAATCACATTCTGGATAAAGTACATCATACCCACTGAGGCAATCTTACCAAAATCGTTCATTGATTTTGAAATGTAGAATAGGATAGAGTCAATGATTTGACCTTCTTCCAAGACGATTAGGATACCACCAGCCAAACCAACGATAAGAGCAGCAGATAGAATATCACTAACACCTTCAAGGAATAGTTTTGTGATATCGTTAGCTGATTTACTGTAAGCAATACCTGAGAAAATACCCATTGCAAAGAATAGAGTAGAGATTTCCATGATATACCAACCGTAACCCATAACACCAACAATTAGATAGATAATGGTGAATAGAAGAAGGTTGAGTATAAAGAAGTGAACCGATTTACGTAAAGACATAAATCCCAATAGTGCAAATAAGGCTGTAACAAAAGGAAGAACGTAAGTCGTCATTTCCGAGTTACCAATTTTTAATGTGCTTTGTGGGTAATAGAATGAGAAACCAACCATACCAACAAGTAGAATGATATAAGTCACCCAAGCCGAAACAGGCGTATAGTATTCAATGTTTTCAACGTCTGATGCATGGTGCTTTCTCCAGTAGTTATCGTCGGTGTAGACCAATGAACTTTCAGGGTTTCTGCGAACTTTAGCCGCATAGCGCAAGATGAATGTGAAGCCAATAATATTAATCACGAACCAACAAAACAGGCGGTACTCAATACCTGAGAACAAAGGAAGATTAGATAAGCCTTGTGCAATACCAATGGTGAATGGATTCAATAATGCTCCAGCAAAACCTAAACCTGCTGCAACAAAGCAAATGGCAACACCTACAATGGAATCGTATCCCATCTTAATTGCCATAGGTACAAAAATAATGGTAAAAGCTATTGTTTCTTCACTCATTCCGAAGGTGGCTCCAAAGACGGAGAATATGAGCATGATCAGCGTCAGAATAATATTATTGACGCCTATTTTCCGAATAAACTTGTTCTTTTCGAGCTTTTTGGTAAACTCCAGAAAGGAGTAGATCCCCACATCAATCGACTTACTGGCATTCATAATCCAAAAGGCACCACCAATAATCAGAATAAACATGATGATATCTGCTTTATCGACAAAGCCCTTAAAAAATGAAGAGAAAACTTCCCAGCTCTGTCCACTATTATCCACCTGATGGTATGAGTCTTGAATAATGACCGAACGATCGGTGCCGTTAACATTTACAACAGTTCGGTCGTATTCGCCGCCTGGAATAATCCAGGTTAAGATGGCAGAGAGAATCACTATTGCAAATACAATAACGTAAGTGTGAGGTACTTTTTTAAACATATTCTGTAAAGATTTGAGATTTGAGATGTGAAAAATGAGCTTGATTAGGCGACTTGATATTTTCACATTTCAGGTCTAATAAATTTGAGCTGTAAAAATAGAAACATTCCATAGAATACAGCCAATATTGAGTAGATAATCAGCTGGCTTTTGTATGTTATCGAAAAGGTTTGCATTCTGATGATTTTTAGTTCTATTAGGGGTGTAATATTGTTTCATTTTTCCTAATTTCGCAAAGCAATTTACAATTAACATTTGTCGATTTGTGACTTATCGTTGCCAGTCGTTAATCACTAATTAATAATTGAATACTATAGAATGAAATTACTTATTAAGAATATAAAACAATTGGTTCAGGTTGAAGATGAGCCAAGAAAGTGGGTCGCTGGTGCTGATATGGCTAAGCTAAACTGCATTGATAATGCCTTTTTATTAATTGACGAAGGCAAGATTGAAGACTTTGGAGCCATGTCTGCTTTGCCAAATTTTGATGAGGTGGAAGGTGCTGATATGATGCAAGAAATCGATGCAACAGGTCGTATGGTTTTCCCATCTTTCTGCGATTCACATACACACTTGGTTTATGCGGGTTCTCGCGAGATTGAGTATACCGATAAAATCAAAGGTCTTTCTTACGAAGAGATTGCAAAACGTGGTGGTGGAATTTTAAATTCTGCTAAGCGTATGCACGAGGCTACTGAAGAGGAGCTTTATGAATCTGCAATGGAGCGCCTTCACGAGATTATTGGAATGGGTACTGGAGCTGT
>NZ_JBFFKR010000179.1:0-7220 GCF_041555295.1 Ancylomarina sp.
ATCTTTTAATGCAAAAATTAAAGACTTCAGGAGATCTTTAAGAGGCGTTGTGGATATTGACTTCTTCTTATTTCGTTTAACGAAAATATTCGCCTAATTAGAATGATTATTTTGTTAGACCCAGGTTTTGCCGGTGATCCTATTTTAGTTGAAACTTATTTGTAGAATTCAGGGCACAAAAAAAGCTCCTAACTTTCGTTAAGAGCTTCTCTAAGTAGCGGGGATCAGACTCGAACTGATGACCTTTGGGTTATGAGCCCAACGAGCTACCAACTGCTCCACCCCGCAATATATTTTTAATAAGTTGAAATCGACGAAAACGAATCCTCGAAAGGATTCTCTATGTAGCGGGGATCAGACTCGAACTGATGACCTTTGGGTTATGAGCCCAACGAGCTACCAACTGCTCCACCCCGCAATATATTTTCAGTATGTTTTCGTCGATAAAAGAAATTCCGTTGAATTTCTAAGTAGCGGGGATCAGACTCGAACTGATGACCTTTGGGTTATGAGCCCAACGAGCTACCAACTGCTCCACCCCGCAATATATCTTTAGATTGTTATCTTTCTTATTTGCGATTGCAAAGATACGCCCTTTTTAAACTAAAGCAAGGCAATTCATATATTTTTTTGAGAATGTCGATAATCTCTGTCCGCTGTACGTGGCTTGAAAGGTAGAGGTAATGAAGATGATTAATTCAAATCAATTCCCATCGTGCAAGAAATCATCGTGTTGAAGTTTTATTAACAAGAAAGGACAAGTTGAAGAATGAATATTTGCCTCCTGAAAATATTTTTAGAAATAGGCTCTTAATTCCACACTTCCCACGTGAATTGCTGCATTTCCCTCAGCTTGCCTTCCTCTGTAGTTGATATTCATTTGGAAAGTTTTCGATAATTGTTGTTGATAATTTAGGTGCCATGTCATATTGTTCCCAGGTAAAAAGCCTTCGAGCATCTCGTAGGCAATCGAACTATTACTATCGCTATTGTAAGTTAGGTTTAGGTAATGTACCGCGGCATTCCAGTTTTTCTTTTTTCCGGGAGAAAACTGAGCTTCCAATCCCAAGTCATGAGATTCTAACTTTTCAATGTTCAATCTGTTTTCTTTATTCTTGAAGAGGTATTCGAATTCCAATTGAAAATTTCGTCCCACTTGATATTTGAGTTTGAGTTCATTTTTAAGATAGTTCAACTTATAATCCTTGCTTGAATAAACTTCGCTGCCGCGTGTTTTGTTTCCCTGATCAAATCGATTACTTATTTGCCAATCTTGCTTTCTCCAAATCAGGCGTAAGCCATTTTGCGATAGTTGACTCTTTTCAAAGCCATTATTCAAAAGAAGCTTGCTTTCATTTTTCAAATAGATATAGTCATAGGTCATCTTCGACTTTTTCGGATGAAATGAAAGCGTATTTTGTAGAGATGAAGTCAGATTGATGATATGGGTATTGCTTTGTGTCGATGAGAAAGGATTGCCGTATAGGTTGAAATCATTGTTAGTGCTCTTCTTAGCAATTCTATACGAAAAGCGGTTACTTATCGCAGAGGCAAACTTAATAAGTTTGGAACTCCCTTTAAGGCGCTTCAGTTGGATGTTTAGGCTTTGTCGGTACTCGCTAGTATAAACTTTTCGATAGTTGGTTGTGATGTTTGAGATTCGAATGTAATTGGCTTCATCTTTAAAACTTGAAATTTCAAATTCGTTAATCTCCTTAATTTCATTATTATTGTAATCGGTCCATTTGTAAACGCCTTGTCCCGCGTTTACTTCGAGGTATGAGTAGACCCGATCAGCTTCCAGTCCAGAACCCAATTCATAATATGTGGATGTTCTAATTATCCCTTTCAACATTCTTGATCGGTGCTCCAATTTTCCCAGGAAGTTTTCTTCGGGTTTTTCATTGCTGATTTCCTGATTCAGAATACGTAACTTTCGATAGTTACTGCTCAGCTTTAATTGGTTTTTCTTGTTCTTTTTTAACCAAAGAATAAAACCAATATCCTCGGACTCACTTTGGGAACTCATTTTGTTTTCCCAAGGCAATAAATCTTTGCGATATTGATAAAAAGTTTCAAATTGATTTTGGCTTGTTCCACTGCTTTTTAGGTAGACCTTATAAGTTTTATTAGCAAAGCTATTCGCCAGTAAACTGTGACTGGTTTTTTCTTTCCATTGATTGTTTTCGCTGTGCTGTTCCAAGCCTATGTTTAGCGCTTTTAGTTTATAAATGGCAGCCATATTATTTCTGAAAAATTTGGTTTCTGTCTCGTTTTGATCACTTGCCAATAAGTTTGCATTCCAGCTTAACTCAAAATGTTTGCTGTGATATTTGGCTATGGTATTCTGTCGTAAACCCTTAAATTGCGATGACTGATTTAGTGCCGAAATTTCGTAAGTAAAGTGGCTGACTTTATTCTGATATGTATTTTGTAGCTCTACAAAATGTTCCTGACTCTTGTTTGTTTGCTCCTGAATATTCCAATCCCTATTGAACTCGGGAGATCTGAATTTCTCAACTTCTTCGAAATTATCGCTAAGATAATTATAGGCGATAGAAGTATTAAAAACTTGATTTGTATCTTTTAAAAAGGTTTTTCGATGGCTTTCGAACATAAAGGCTAATGCCTTATTGTTCTTATCGTCTATGGAAGAAAAGGAATTGAGATCCTTATTGCTCAAAGCAATTTCGAATTGACTATTGGCACGCTCTGAGTGTTTGAGTTGACCACCAAAGCTTATCATTTGGTGTTTCTCAGGAGCGATCAGTTGTGAGTTAATGGAGAAATCCCCTTGAGGAATAGAATTAATGGGGGCTACCCATTTATAAACCCGTCCATTGGCTGATGATTCAATTTGTATGTAGTTTCCTTTTTTGTCACCCACATATGAAAAGTGGATTTGATAAATCGCTTCTTCCGCTTGAGTCGAGTAGGTATAAGTTTCATAATCTTTCCCATCAATTTGCTGGATAACCTTTTTATATAAGACCAGTTCATTCGTGAATTCGACGGTCTGAATTTGAGGTGTAATGGCAGCTTGCAGATTATCGCCTAACTGACTTAGTAAGAGTTTTTGCTCGTCGTTCAAGTTCTGGCTGATGGTGTTATTTTTATTATCCTGCTCGTTATAGAAATTGAATTGGAAACTAGACTTCTCGCCTTTTATTTCGGTGCTATTGTAGATTAAATACCTTGAGTAATTTTCCTCGGAATATTCAAACTCAGCAATAATTCTGGAATTTCGATTGATGGGTTGACTGGTATTGAAGCTCAGCTCAGCAGTATTGTAATTGATGCTGTAATCCTGATTTTCACCACGGGTTAGAAGTTTTCCATCTTTGTAAATCTTCTCTGATCCGGCAAGTATAATAATATAAGTTTCGTTGTTTTTTCCATATAATCTGTATGGACCTTGATTGCCTTCAAGGCCCTGAATCTCCATTCTGTTGAATTTCCCTTTAGCAATGGAAGCACTTATTTGTGTGAGTACTTTTGTTTTATTTCCACCTGAAACGAGACCTTGGTATTGTCCGCCTTGCACTTTCTTTCTAAACCTCAAGAAGTGAGATTTATTAGAGTTTTCTATTTGATAATCCCCCAAAGTAAGCTCATGTTTTTCGTTGAAAAGCTTGATGAAAATGCGATCAAAATCCTGTATTTGCTGTGTATTGCCATCGGGCTGAATAGGAATGTTGTCATCTGTAATGGCGGCAAGTATATTGACATTCTCGCTAAGCTTGCCAGATAATTGCAGGTTCAAATTCGAATTGCTCACCACATTCTGATTGTTTCCCAAGGATAAGCCACGGGTATAACTTCCCTGTTTGTTGAGTTGGGAGCTAAACTCATCTTTTTGATTTCTATAGTTTTGAGCTAGAGAGTAGCGTTTGTTTCGGATTATATCAGGCTGATTGATTTCATTGGGATGATGTTTGTAAAGTACCTGACCTATTTTGTAATTGAAAACTCGATATGTGATTTTGGCTTGAGATCCTTTAGATTTTAATTTCTCCTTTGGAATAAAGATGCCTTTAGCTAAGTTCAGTCGATAATAAGTACTATCTAATAATTCATTTGTGACCCATAGCTTTATCGTTGCGGGTAATATCAATAGAGAATCGAGCAGAATGCTGTCTTTTGAGATGTCAATCTGTCGAATTCTGATATTGCTTGACTTCTGAGCATAGCTGGCTGTGCACAGAAGAAGGGAAAAGCAAAAGAACAGAATTCGTCTCAAGATATAGGTATTACGGGAGTTGTCGGGTTAGTTTCATTGGGTTGAATAGATCAAGTTTCGAGTGATTAATTCAACGTACTAATTTGGGGATAATTTTTTTTAGAGTAGATAGATGGACATTAAAAATGTTTAGTTTTGCAATGTGAAATATGCGATTAGTCGATATTGATCAATTTTATCCTTATTTGTTTAATAAATAAGATCTCGTTTACATCTAATACGATTTTTTCGATCCTAAATTGTTTGACTCATGATTCTATTCTATAATCTATCTATCTTTTTCTATTCATTATTGGTTCGAATAGCATCTCTATTCAACCCTAAAGCTCAGCAATGGGTTCGTGGGCGTAAAGATATTTTTAAAAAAATAGAGGAGGCTGTAAAGGGTGAAACGAATATGGTTTGGTTTCATTCAGCATCCTTGGGCGAATTTGAGCAGGGAAGACCTGTAATAGAGGCATTCAAGGAGAAATATCCCAGTTATAAAATCCTATTGACTTTCTTTTCGCCATCAGGTTACGAGATTCGCAAGAATTATGAGGGTGTGGATTACGTTTTCTATTTACCCCTGGATACCAAGCGAAATGCAAAGGAATTCATTCGATTGATAAACCCTAAAATGGTTTTCTTTATTAAATATGAATTCTGGTATCATTATTTAAATGAACTTAGAAAGTTAGAAGTTCCTACCTATATCTTTTCAACCATATTTCGTCAGAAGCAGATGTTTTTTAAGCCTTATGGCGGACTGTATAGGAAAATACTTAAAGCTTTTACGCATTTCTTCGTTCAGAATGAGGAATCAATAGGGTTGCTTAAGGGAATTGGTTTTGAAAATGTGAGCCTGGCAGGAGATACGCGTTTCGATCGTGTTTATTCCATTGCTAAGCAAGCCAAAGTATTACCTCAACTTGAAGATTTTGCTCAAGACCGACCTGTGATGATTGCAGGAAGTACCTGGCCAAAGGATGAGGAGAATATCATTAAATATATCAACACATCAGATAATGATTATAAATATATTATCGCCGCTCACGAGGTTGATGAGAGCCATATCAAAAATATTGTGAGTGGTATTGAGAAACCTTACGTGCGATTCACTACAGCTACAAAAGCAGAGATTGATGCCGCAGAAGTTCTGGTTGTAGATTGTATTGGCGTTTTGTCTTCTTTGTATCGCTATGGTGATATTTCCTATATAGGTGGTGGTTTTGGGCGAGGAATTCATAATACTCTTGAAGCTGCTTGCTATGGCATGCCTGTTATTTTTGGTCCGAATTACCACAAATTTAAAGAAGCCAAAGATCTTCTTGCTATTGGTGGGGCACATACCTACGAAGTCTATGAAGAGTTAAATAGCCTTCTCGATTCTTATCATGAAGATGTCGAACTGAGAAAAAAATCTGGCGATTCTTCAAAAAATTACGTTGATGAGATGAGGGGTGCGACAGACAAAATTCTTAACACAATAAAGTTTTAGTTTAAGCAAGGTCTATCTTTCTTCACGATTTCAGCTTGTTAGTGTCATTTTAAAACTCATAATCTTATTTTAAATAGATTTTTCGGTAATTTTATTCTGAAAGTCTCTATTCTCAGTACGTTCGGAACGTATTGTATTATCTAGATGTTTTCTTTTTGGAAAACTTTTCCGTTTCCCTGAAATTGTTATGATCTGTATAGTAGGATATTAACAGTTTATTGTGGATAACTTTCTTCTATTTTTTAGTATTGGTATTGTTGGTTTGGAAAACGATAACTAAATTGCATATGAGAATGTAAAAGCTGTAAAAAAACAGAACTTTTACTCTTTTATGTAAATAATTTATGAGGTAGTTCCACAATTAATATTGATCATGACAGTTAAAGACAAGAAACGAGAGCCGATGGTTACACAGCAAACTTTTGATTCGGAAGAAGCATTTAAAGCCTCTCTTGAATATTTTAGAGGAGATGAACTAGCAGCACGTGTCTGGTTGAATAAATATGCCTTGAAAGATTCTTATGGCAATGTTTATGAAAAAACACCAGATGATATGCATCATCGTATTGCAAGTGAAATTGCCCGTGTAGAGAAGAAGTATTCTAATTCTTTGTCTGAAGATGAAATTTTTGCTGTGTTAAAAGATTTCAAATACATCGTGCCTCAGGGAAGTCCAATGTCTGGTATCGGAAATAAATTCCAAATTGCTTCTTTGTCTAATTGTTTTGTGATTGGTAACGAAGGTGATTCTGACTCGTATGGTGGAATCATGAAAATTGACCAGGAGCAGGTGCAGTTGATGAAACGCCGTGGCGGTGTAGGTCATGACTTGTCACATATTCGTCCAAAGGGATCACCTGTTAAGAATTCAGCACTAACATCTACAGGTATTGTACCATTTATGGAACGTTACTCGAATTCTACTCGTGAAGTAGCTCAGGATGGTCGCCGTGGTGCTTTAATGTTAAGTGTATCGGTAAAACACCCCGATTCGGAAGATTTTATCGATGCTAAAATGGAGCAGGGTAAAGTTACCGGAGCGAATGTTTCTGTGAAAATACTTGATGGATTTATGGAGGCTGTTCTTGCAGGAAAAGAATACACCCAACAATATCCTATCAACTCTGATAATCCGACTTATACTAAAAATATTGATGCGGGTAAATTGTGGAAGAAGATTGTTCACAATGCCTGGAAATCAGCAGAGCCTGGAATCTTATTCTGGGATACTATTGAAAAAGAATCTGTACCTGATTGCTATGCCGATCTGGGGTACCGTACTGTTTCTACTAACCCTTGTGGTGAGATTCCTTTGTGTCCATATGACAGTTGTCGCTTGTTGGCTATTAACCTTTACAGCTATGTGGAGAATCCTTTTACGCCTCAAGCTAGCTTCAACTTCGATTTGTTTAAGAAGCACGTTGGAATGGCTCAGCGTATTATGGATGATATTATTGATCTTGAGCTGGAGAAGATTGATGCAATTATCGCAAAAATTGA
>NZ_JBFFKR010000180.1:0-7206 GCF_041555295.1 Ancylomarina sp.
GCCTTCTGAATTTAAAATATAAAAATGATTGAATTCGATAAATTTACTCTTGACAATGGACTTAAGGTAATTGTGCACAAAGACACTTCAACACCTTTAGCTGCTGTTAATATCCTATATAATATTGGTGCCAAGGATGAAGATCCAGAACAAACGGGCTTCGCTCATCTTTTCGAGCATCTCATGTTTGGTGGATCAATAAACATTCCAAATTATGATGAACCTCTTCAGCAAGTTGGAGGTGATAATAATGCTTGGACCAGTAATGATGTAACAAATTATTACCTAACTGTTCCTAAAGAGAACCTAGAAACAGGTTTCTGGCTTGAATCAGACCGAATGCTAAGTTTAGCATTTACTCAAAAAAGTTTAGACGTTCAAAAGGCAGTTGTTATTGAAGAGTTTAAACAACACTACTTCAACCAACCTTATGGAGATGTTTGGTTACACCTTCGTCCCTTAGCATACAAGAAACATCCATACCAATGGTCTACAATTGGGAAATGTATAGAGCATATTGAGAATGCCCAATTGCAAGATGTAAAAGATTTTTTCTTTCATCATTATGCGCCTAATAATGCAGTACTAGTTGTTGCGGGTAATATTGAGACTGATGAAGTTAAACGTCTTGCTGAAAAGTGGTTTGGACCAATTGAACGAAGAAAAATTGCGACTCGCAATTTACCTATAGAACCAAAACAGACAGAATTCCGCTCTCTTCACCTCGAAAGAGATGTTCCTTATGATGCTATCTATATGGCTTTTCATATGGGGAGCCGTACCGATCAAGATTATTACAAAGTCGACTTACTTTCAGACATTTTGTCAAACGGGCAATCATCCCGCATATTTCAAACACTCGTTAAAGAAAAGAACCTTTTCTCAACAATAGATGCTTATCTAACTGGGGATTTTGAACCGGGTTTGTTTGTCATCAGTGGTAAACTAACTGAAGGTGTTAGCATGGAAGATGCAGAAAAGGCCATTTGGGAAGTTCTCGATGAAGTATCTGCATCCGAAGCTGACGAATATGAACTACAAAAAGTGAAAAACAAAATTGAATCATCACTGGTTTTCTCTGAGATTAGTTTCCTGAATAAGGCTATGAATATTGCCCAACATGAAATCACCGGACAAGCAGAAGATATCAATCTTGAAGTCGAAAAATATAATAAGGTTACCACAGATGACCTACAAAAAATGGCTCAGAAAATTCTGATTAAAGAGAATTGTTCCACACTTTATTACCACGCAAAAAAACAATAATGGAGAAATTGAATCGCAACCTACCTCCTCAATTTAAAACAATTGAGCATGTAGATATCCCAAAATCAAAACAAGAAGTTTTGAGTAATGAGATTCCTGTCCATATTATTTCTGGTGGAAGTCAGGATGTCCTTAAAATTGAGATGATATTTAATGCAGGATTATGGCATCAGAACTCACCTCTAATAGCAGGCACTTGTAATTCTATGCTCAACGAGGGAACTAAGAAATATTCCGCCGCTGAGCTTGCAGAGAAGTTTGATTTTTATGGAGCATATATTGCTTATAATAACAGTCAGCATGACGCTAGCGTGTGTCTATATACTCTAAATAAATACCTAGATGAAACGCTGGATTTACTGGAGGAGATTATTAAACGCCCTACTTTTCCAAAGAAGGAATTCAAAACCATACTCAGCAATAAAAAACAAAGTTATCTTGTAAATAGAGAGAAAACGAACGCCTTAGCTAAGGAAAAATTCAATAGCCTTATTTATGGCGATAAGCATCCATATGCTAATATCTTCGAAGCAAGTGTTTTCGATGAAGTCCAGTTAGACGATATTAAAACATACTATAAAGATCGATATACATCTGATAATTGCAGAATAATCGTTTCTGGTAAAATGGATACGTCAATACTCACTAAGATCGAAGATCGTTTCGGTGTTTCTGCTTGGAACACAAAATCGTCGAATATTGAAGTCAAGCATGAGCTCCTAAGTTCTGATGAAAAGAAAGTGTTTGTTCTTAAAAAAGATGCCGTACAATCATCAATTCGAATTGGACGTCTTCTTTTTAATAAAACACATCCCGATTTCGCTGGAATTATGCTTCTCAACCTTGTACTAGGAGGCTACTTTGGTTCTCGATTGATGCAAAACATTCGTGAAGACAAAGGTTATACTTATGGTATCAACTCAATTTTACTATCTCACCTAAAATCAGGTCATTTTGCTATTGTCACTGAAGTTGGAAAAGATGTTTGCCAAGCAGCAATTTCTGAAATATACAAGGAAATTAAACGTTTGAGAGACAAATTAGTTCCTGAAGAAGAACTTGATCTTGTGAAAAACTTTTTTTCAGGCGAAATGCTGCGAAGTTTTGATAGTCCCTTTGCATTATCTGAAAGCTTAAGAGGGAATCTTCCTTTCGGATTTGACAACTCTTATTACGAGAAGTTTCTTCAAGAAATAAAAGGCACATCATCTCAGAAAATAATGGAATTAGCAAATACCTATTTCAAAGAAGACGACCTTTATGAAGTTATCGTTGGAGAAAAAGAAATTTAAAAAAAACAGATAAAATTGTGAGCAATTAGCTAAGGCTGGTTGCTCCTTTTTGTGTCTGGTAAATTCTACCTTCTCACAATAGAGCAGTTTATTTAGGTATTTTCCTCAAAATTAAAAATAATGGGTCTAAATAAATTGGCTAAACAAGCAGGTAAATCAGTAGTTTTAACTAATTTTATAGATCGCTTAAAACAAACAGATCGAAACAGATTCTTTTTTAAACATCAGTTTCTATTACAAATCAATTTATGATTTTCACGATTTGTATTACGATTAATATAAATGAGTAACATATGACGGTTGAAACCCAACAGGATAAAGAATTAATATTGGCAAGCTATCAGAAGCTTTTGGTAAGTTGTAAAAGAAGCAATACGCCTGAAACTAAAGCGATGATAGAAAAGGCTTTTTATTTTGCATGGGACGCACATAGAGGCGTGCGTCGTAAATCAGGTGAACCATATATTATACACCCGATTGAAGTTGCTGAAATCGCAGCTAAAGAGATTGGTCTTGGTACAAAATCTATTGTCGCTGCTTTATTACATGATGTTGTTGAAGATACAGATTATACTGTCGAAGATATTGCGCATCATTTTGGCGACAAAGTAGCATCTATCGTTGATGGACTCACAAAAATATCTGGTGCTTTCAATCAGCAAACATCTATGCAAGCTGAGAACTTCAGAAAAATGTTGTTAACACTTTCTGACGACATTCGAGTAATCATCCTTAAAATTGCAGATCGCTTGCATAATATGCGAACGCTAAGTTCCATGCCACTTCGTAAGCAAATGAAAATTGCTGGCGAAACCTTATTCCTCTTTGCTCCCCTAGCCCACCGTCTGGGTCTTTACAAGATCAAATCTGAGCTTGAGGATTTAAGTTTGATGTATGAACATCCGGAGGATTATAAGAATATTGCCGAAAAAATTAAGAATAAAGAGGTTGAGCAAAAGTTGGTTCTAGATCAAATAATTCAACCGATTAAGGAACGATTAAATGACAACAATATCATTTGCACGGTTATAAATCGTCCTCGTTCTATTTTCTCAATCTGGAATAAGATTGAAAACCATAAGATTAAGATAGAAGATATCTACGATCTACCTGCAATAAGAGTTATTTTTAAACCTCAAGTAGATGTTCCTGAAAAGAATCAGTGCTGGAATATTTATTCTTTGATTACAGATATTTACAAACCTAAACCCGAACGTATTCGCGACTGGATGAGTACACCTAAAGCAAATGGTTATGAGGCTCTGCACATGACAGCTATGGGACCATTGGGTAAATGGATTGAAATACAGATTTGTTCAAATAGAATGAATGAAATTGCTGAGCGTGGTTTTATTGCTCACTCAAGATACAATACAGACAGTGAGTCGGAAATAGACAAATGGCTTAAAGATGTTCGAGAGATTTTAGAAAATCCGGAATCCGATGCTCTGGCTTTTCTTGATGAGTTCCGTTTGAATTTATTCTCTCAGGAAATTCAAGTATTCACTCCCAAAGGTCTAATAAAGACTTTACCTAAGCATTCGAGTGCTCTAGATTTCGCTTACGAGATCCATACTGACATTGGAAATCAATGTATTGGTGCTAAGGTCAATCATAAACTTGTTTCTCTTAATTCCATTCTTCGCAGTGGCGATCAGGTAGAAATCTTAACATCTGATAAACAAAAACCTAAGCCAGAATGGCTAGAATATGTCGTAACAGCTAAAGCCAAATCGAAAATTAAAGCTGAATTTAAAGATGATCGAAAGCGATTAATTCGTACAGGAAATAAAATATTAGAAGAACATCTCCAAAGCATTGGCCTAGTCTTAAATTCAAAAGCAACAAAAAAACTGATGGAACACTATCAGTTCACAAACAAAGATGAACTCTTCTTAAACTTCGGATCGTCGAAACTAAATCTTGAGGAGATTGAAGGTATTGTTAAGAAAAAATCTAAGAATAAATTCATCAAATACTGGAAACTGCAATTGTTTGGTAGCGATGAAAAGAAAAACATTCCAGATAAATTAGAAAGCAAGCCTGAGATTGATAAAAAGAAACCATTTCTTTTGGAAGAGACCATGACTGAGGAAAAATATAAGATTGCGACTTGTTGCAAACCTATACCAGGAGATGATGTAGTCGGCTATGTTGATATGGCAAATAATGTCACTATTCACAAAAGGAAATGTCCCAATGCCCTTAAATTGATGTCAAGCCAAGGCGATAGAATTCTTGAAGCAAACTGGACAAGTCATCGTTTAATGTCATTTTTGGCCATTATCGAGCTAAATGGCATCGATAAAATCGGAATCGTTAACGATATCACTTCCATCATCTCAAAAGATCATCATGTTAACATGAGATCGGTACATTTTGAAAGTCACGATGGCGTTTTTGAGGGACTAATACACCTCTATGTTCATAATACAGAAGACTTAAACAACCTGATGAAAAAACTCATCAAAATTAAAGGTCTTGACAATGTAAGACGAATTGAGAACATAGAAGAATACAGTTAATCGATTTATTTTGCTTCCACTCTTGGAAGTAATCAAAAAAAAAGACTATTTTAGTCCCGTTATTTAAAATTAGATTAGATAGTAATACCTTTAAAAGTATGATTAGCGAAGACACAAAAGAAATTGTAAAAAAGATGTTTACTGATTACCTTCAAAAGAAGGGACACAGAAAAACACCTGAAAGATATGCCATACTTGACGAAATATATTCGCGTGAAGGTCACTTTGACATTGAGTCTCTTTACATTTTTATGAAGAATAAGAATTATCGTGTAAGTAGAGCAACTCTTTACAATACCATCGATCTACTTTTAGATTGCAAACTTGTAATTAAGCATCAGTTTGGAAAAAACATTGCTCAATTCGAGAAAGCTTACGATAGCAACAAGCACGATCACTTAATTTGTACTAAATGTGGTAAAGTTCTTGAGTTTTGTGATACTCGCTTAGAAGATGTTAGAAATAACGTTTCTGATGACATGGACTTTCTTGTTTCTCATCATTCTCTTTACATTTATGGCACATGCCAAGAGTGTAGAAAAAAAGAAAACTAAGATATCAACAACCGATATATTTTAAAGCCCTTATAAATAAGGGCTTTTTTTATTCTCCCCTGTGATTTTTCAACAAGTCACTCTCTTATCTAAAATATTTATTACCTTTGACCGTTAACAATTAGCTGTTAACATCAAACAAAAATTCTCAGCTAATACCTTCCTCAATTGGCATGTATTTACTGGGTTATAATCAACCGTTTTATTCAAATTATTTGTCGATGAATGATGCAATTTATGGCCAACATTATGCCTGAATTCTTAGTTCCATTCGATAAATCAGATCAAATTATTACCCTATGAAAGTTGATGTACTTTTAGGCCTCCAGTGGGGAGACGAAGGAAAAGGCAAAATTGTAGATGTACTTACTCCAAAGTATGATATTATAACTCGATTCCAAGGTGGACCAAATGCAGGTCACACACTTGAGTTTAATAAGATCAAACACGTTTTACATACAATTCCATCGGGAATTTTTCGTGACGATAAATTAAACGTTATTGGTAATGGTGTTGTAATTGATCCTGTAATTTTTAAAAAAGAGATCGAAGGTATCAAAGCAATTGGTATTGATTTGAGTAAGAATCTTTTCATCTCAAAGAAAGCTCACTTAATTTTACCTTCACACCGAATTCTAGATGCTGCTTCTGAAGCTGCAAAAGGAAAATCAAAGATTGGATCTACTCTTAAAGGTATTGGTCCAACTTATATGGATAAAACGGGTCGTAATGGTTTAAGAGTTGGTGATATTCTTACGAATTTCGATGAAAAGTATAAAGCTTTAGTTGAGAAGCATGGCGAAATGCTAGATAAATACTTTTCTTTTGAATACGATTTGTCAGAGTATGAAGCAGAGTGGTTCGAAGGCATCAAACTTCTTCAAGAATTCCAACTAATCGACAGCGAGCAATTCTTAAATGATAGCCTTAAAAACGGCAAATCAATTCTTGCTGAAGGTGCTCAAGGGACTCTACTTGATATTGATTTTGGTTCATACCCATTTGTAACTTCATCAAATACAGTTTGTGCTGGTGCTTGTACAGGTTTAGGTATTGCTCCTAACAAAATTGGTGAAGTTATCGGAATCTTCAAAGCTTACTGTACTCGTGTTGGAATGGGGCCATTCCCAACTGAACTATTCGATGAAGTCGGAACAGAATTGAGAGTTAAAGGAAACGAGTTTGGATCTACTACTGGTCGTGAAAGACGTTGTGGTTGGTTAGATATGGTTTCTTTAAAATATTCGATCATGATTAATGGTGTGACTCAATTAACCATGATGAAATCGGATGTATTAGATGATTTTGACACAATTAAGATTTGTACTGGATACAAACTTGATGGTAAGGAAATCGACTATGTACCCTACGAAATGACAGCAGATATCAAACCTGTTTACACAGAGTTTAAAGGATGGAAAACAGATATGACTTCTATGTCAAACGAAAATGAATTCCCTGAGGCATTTAAAGCCTATGTTGATTTCATTGAAAAAGCAACTGGTATAGCTATTACTGTAGTTTCTGTAGGTCCTAACCGATCACAAACTATCGAAAGAAAATAATAAC
>NZ_JBFFKR010000181.1:0-7202 GCF_041555295.1 Ancylomarina sp.
CTGCACATCGAAATGCACATCGGCAATGGGAGATTCCAAATCTCCTGTGGTATAATCGAGGTTTTCCAAAGCTCTAAAACGCTTGTAGAAACATTGCTCTGGTGCAATATGAAGCACCTTTAAATTCTTAGTGAAAAAATCAGTCTTCTCTTTCAGATACAAATACATTAAGCGGTGACGCTCCAATGACAAACAACGTGGACAAAGGGCATTGTCTCTTCCTGTTTGTTTGGTATATCCATATGGAAGAAACTTTCTAAAACTGTGTTCACAAACAGGGCATTCCACCTTATTCCCCATATAAAAAAGAGCAACTACTCTATTTACAATCAAGCTCAGTCTAATTAAAATAGGACGGGGGAATATTTTTAATAGAAGTCTTATTATACTTTTAAGCATATAAATCAATAAACAGTTAGCAATCTCAAGCCGTCAATTAAAATTGAGTTAATCATTCTTTTCGCAACTCATAGTAGGGCTTGTTTATAAAACAATAATAATTGAACACCCCTCTGTCCTTCGGACATCTCCCCTGTAAAGGGAGAAACTACAACTATATGTAGAATGAATATTCTAAGTTAATTTTTATAATCTTTCCCTTTTTAGGGAAAGTGTCGACAGATGAAAGGGTGTATTTAAATAGAAAATAATAAAGCCTGCCCCTTATTCCATTCAGTAATTTGTGAACAAGCCCTATAACTCTATTTTATATTTCTTTATCTATTTGATACAAGTTACGATCAGATGAACTACGGCTAACCAATTCAGCAACAAAGCCCGTTAATATCATTTGAGTTCCAATAACCATAGTGGTTAAGGCAATATAAAAATAAGGACTATCCGTTACTAAAGCTGCTTTAACACCTTCGCTCAAACTGATTAATTTCTGAACACCTATCCATCCTGATGACAGAAAACCAATAACAAACATCAAGAATCCCAACAAGCCAAAAAAGTGCATTGGTTTTTTACCGAAACGCGTCATAAATGAGATGGAAAGCAAATCGAGAAAGCCATTAACAAATCGACTCAAGCCAAATTTAGTCACCCCATACTTACGCTCCTGGTGTTGCACAACTTTCTCACCAATACGTGTAAAACCAGCCTCTTTAGCTAAAATTGGAATATAGCGATGCATCTCACCATAAACCTCAATGCTTTTTACCACCTTACAATTATAGGCTTTCAATCCACAATTAAAATCGTGTAAACGAATACCTGAAACAGCACGAGCGGTTCTATTGAAAAACTTACTAGGAATTGTTTTGGTTATAGGATCGTAACGCTTCTGTTTCCAACCCGAAACAATATCGAAATTCTCCTCCTTCACCATTCTATATAGTTCCGGAATTTCGTCAGGAGAATCCTGAAGATCAGCATCCATGGTTATAACGACATCGCCTTTAGCTGCTTCAAAACCACAAAACAAGGCTGCAGATTTCCCATAATTACGACGGAATTTTATGCCTCGAACTTCAGTATATATATTCTGAAGTTGATTGATAACATCCCAAGAATTATCCTTACTCCCATCATCGACTAAGATGACTTCGTAAGAGAAACTCTGCTCTTTCATCACGCGATCAATCCATGCTAACAATTCTGGCAAAGATTCATCTTCATTATATAGTGGTATGACTACTGAAATATCCATCGTTTAGTTTTGATTTTTATCGTTAAAGTTATTCTTCAGTGTTCCATAGTTACGACTAAAGAAAAAAGCCAAGATCAATGAAAAAAAGAATCCGGCACCTAATTTACTAAACCACTGCCCAAAGGCAAAAACTCCAGGACTAATCTTTCCATAAAAACTCATTAATAATTCAATATCCTTCTCATCATATTTAGCTTCCACCAAACTTTTCTCCATTATACCAATAAATTCTTGTAGAATAGAAGGATCGAAATATTTAACTAAAATGTAGATATACAGGGCATAAAAAGCACCTGCTATACCAATAATAAGCACTCCAGCACCTAAAGCTCTTCCGTAACTAATAATACCATTAAGAACATCATTACGATAAATTCTTAATCCAAAATAAACTCCTGTCATTATCAAAAAATAATTGATAGAAGTAATTTGAGGGTTTATTGAGATTGGGACTCCTCTAAAATAGAACATCAAAGAAGTCAAAATTAAAACACCACCAATTAGAGCTCCAAATAAGAAGCCATGGCGTAGTAAGGGATTTGAGTTTTCTAGCATATAAATCTTAATAATCTTTCGAATTTTACTTATCGGGGGGGCAATTCAATATTATCCACAAGCTCCCCTCTTAAATTAAGAAGACAAAGATATCCATTTTGATAGATATTGATTGAATGTTTGAGATAAATAAACATTCTTTCACACTCCCTAGAGTAAATAAACAGTGGGTTTCAAAAAAAAAATATTTTTTTTTGAAAATTATTACACTGAAAATAAAACGCTTGAGTAAAAAGTGCAAACAAATAGGAAAAGAAGTTAGGCAAAAGGTTTGGAGGATAACAAGTTTTTTCTACTTTTGTCACCGGATAAGCAACTATGCGATCAGCTCCTAGTGAACCCCCCCAGGGTCGGAAGGCAGCAAGGGTAAGTAGTTGTAGCGATGCGACGTAGCTTGCTTATCCACTTGCCAGTGTAGCTCAGTTGGTCAGAGCAGCTGATTTGTAATCAGCAGGTCGTCGGTTCGAATCCGTCCACCGGCTCAACACAAGAAAAGAAAGCTAAAAAAGCTTTCTTTTCTTCTTTTACAACAACGCCGTTGTAGCTCAGGGGTAGAGCGTTTCCTTGGTAAGGAAGAGGTCATGAGTTCAATTCTCATCAATGGCTCAATAAGAGTAAGAGTGCCAGTGTAGCTCAGTTGGTCAGAGCAGCTGATTTGTAATCAGCAGGTCGTCGGTTCGAATCCGTCCACCGGCTCCAAAACAGGAAAAGAAAGTCTATTGGCTTTCTTTTTTTTCGTTTATAGAAAAACCAGCCAATCCCCTCTCTCTAAAAGAACAATCCCTTCATCGTTGCTGATCAAAAAAAATAATGTATTTTCGATCATCATTAACCAAACCTAATCCAAAATAACATGAAGTTTTTTATCGATACAGCAAATCTCGATCAGATTAAAGAAGCCCAAGATCTAGGTATACTAGATGGCGTAACAACCAACCCTTCTCTTATGGCTAAAGAAGGTATTAAGGGTGCCGATAAGATCAAGCAACACTATGTAGACATTTGCAATATCGTTGATGGTGATGTAAGTGCCGAAGTTATTGCAACCGATTTTGAAGGAATGATAAGGGAAGGTGAAGAATTAGCTGATTTACATCCTCAAATCGTTGTTAAAATTCCGTGTACTAAAGCAGGTATTAAAGCCATTAGATATTTAAGTTCTATAGATATTAGCACTAACTGCACACTCATTTTCTCTGTAGGACAGGCCTTACTAGCTGCTAAAGCTGGCGCAGCTTACGTTTCTCCATTCGTTGGTCGCTTGGACGATATAGGAACCGATGGAATCGATCTGATTCGCCAAATTGCCAATATGTTCAACTACTACGGTTTTGAAACTGAAGTATTAGCTGCTTCGATTCGACACACCATGCATATTTTACAATGCGTTGAGGCTGGTGCCGATGTATCAACTTGTCCATTAAATGCCATTACAGGTTTATTAAACCATCCTTTAACCGATAAAGGGCTGGAGCAATTCCTTGCAGACTACAACAAACTAAACAGTTAAGCTGTCGAAATTAATGATACAAAATAAGGAGCCGAAAGCTCCTTATTTTGCTTTAACTTCCTAAGTAAAATTCTAAATATATTGGGGCGTTCCCGCTTTCGCTCCTGAAATTAAAGCGAAAGCGGGCAGGCTTTTCGCTTCTACTCCTCGCCCGGCAAGCTCAAAAGCTGACATAAGTCAACTATGGGCTGTGGGGTATCCGCTGCAATCCTTAACGCAAAGTCTCAATACTATTCCATTTATGGGGATCAGCAGTCACTCCCCATTCCTATTAATCCCAAAGAATCATACCCCCTTTAAAACAAGACCACAAGTCAATATCAACCGAACATAAGTCCAATCATTCACAACTTAATAAATTAAAAGAATGATAAATATTTAAGCTTTTTTCTCACAAATTGATGGAAACTTATATCTTTAAGCCGTAATTCTCTAATAAATAAAAATGTTACTCAAGCTCTACCCCGATAATCCGAATCTTAAAGAATTTCGGAAAATAGCTGACATACTACGAAATGGTGGCATTATCATATATCCCACCGATACAGTTTATGCTATAGGTTGTGATATTAACAACAATAAGGCCATACAAAGAATTGCAAAATTGAAAGGTATCGCTGCCGACAAGGCCAATTTTTCGATCATCTGCAATAATCTAAGTAATTTATCTGAGTATGCGCGAGTAGATAACGGTACTTTTAAGATGATGAAAAAGAACCTTCCTGGTCCTTTTACTTTCATTCTTCCCGCAAGTAGTAATCTTCCAAAACTATTTAAAAGCAAAAAGAAAACTGTGGGTATTAGAGTACCCAATCATTTTATACCACTGGGCATCGTCGAAGAGATTGGAAATCCAATTATGACCACATCAATTCACGATCCTGATCAGGTGATTGAATACACCACAGATCCCGAATTGATTCACGAAAAATACAATAGGGATGTCGATATGGTAATTAATGGGGGATTCGGACGCAATGTGGCATCAACCATTGTCGATTGTACTACAGACGATTTTGAAATCATTCGCGAAGGCATAGGAGAATTGATTTTATAAACTGAAGTTTACAAACAAGAAGAGGGAAAAGCTAATACTTTTCCCTCTTCTTGTTTTTAATCGTATCCAAACTTATTTCTGCTTGGAGATACTTTTTATAGCTCCAGTCTTAGGGTAGAATTCAATTCTATATCCTTCATGCAACAAGACCTGTGAAGGCATAGTCATTACCTTTCCAAATTGAGCAATAATATGTTTTTCCTTATACAAAATATCTTTTCCTTTCAAGATCACCACCTCTGCCTGACCTGGAATTCTATAATGAATAAATGTATTAGCCACAATATTAGGATCCTGAGGCAAAATAGGTAATTCAGAAGCTACATCTAGATTTTTAAACTCAACTCGAACGGGTACTGCTTTTAAGTCGCTAACATCAACAAGCCCCTTAGATGGTGAAATACGGAAAAGAACGCCTCCCTTATCATTCGAAGTAGGCTTATAATTAAATTGTCCTCTTTCCATCACACTCACCTCTTTCCCTAGAAAAAGTGACAAATATTCTTTCTCCAGCTTATCCAATCCTCTAACAATAACTTCATAAGCTTTGCCATCAGGAGGCAAGACTTCAAAGTTTGCAGTTAAAATCTTAAAACGGCGCTTTCTTAACTTGAATAACTGATGAGCTGCCTCTTTAGCCTTATCTTCAATCGATTTTGCAAAAGCAACTTCTTTCAACTCTGGCACTTTTATAAATGCGGTATCAGTTTCCACAACCCTATAAATAGTATCCTTCTTTAACAACAAATTTGGATCAATAGAGAATTTCCCATACTCAATCTCTACTTCAACATTTTCATTTACTGAATTGAGAACGATATTCTCTTCTGTTTCAGACTGAGTCATGTTAAAACCATGAATCAAGCCCTCTGGAGTTAATTGAATCAAATTAGGCTGATAATTCTCAACACTTGTCAGCTTATAAAAGTTATGAGGATCAACTTCACCTTTCTCTGAAACTGCAATGGATTTCACATTCCATTTAATCGCATCAGAAGTTATCTTAGGTGTAATACCAATGTATTTCTCCGAAAAGCTTGCAAATGGTCCTACTTTCTGAATCATCTTTTCAACAAGAACATCAACATTTAAAACTGTTTGTGGCAAAGCATAAACAACAGTTGATGGCACATCTAAATCGGCTTTTCGCTTCTGAGCTTCAACTGTGATAAACTGCATACAAAACGCAGCTACCAACATCATTCTAACTACTAGTCTAAACATCTTCATTTTTATTACAAATTACATTAAAAGACCATACTCAAGTTTTCTTTTTTTTTTAAAAGATCTAATGTTCTTCCAGGCTTCTGGCAGAAATTTCACAATATCACTTGCAATTAAGGCCTCTTCACCAACTTCATCAGCAGCTAAATCACCTGCTAATCCATGCATGTATACGCCTACAAGTGCTGCATCAAGAGAAGAATAGCCCTGTGCCAACAAAGATAATATTATTCCAGTGAGAACATCACCACTTCCCGCTGTAGCCATACCCGGATTTCCTGTAGGATTAAAATAACAACGTCCATTCTTATCAGTTATTGCAGTAAAAGCACCCTTTAACACCATCACCACTGATTGTTTCTTAGAGAAATTACGCTGTTTCTCATTTCTATTGAAAGCTCCCATACTATCGCCAAGCAATCGTTCAAATTCTTTCATATGGGGAGTCAAAATAGTCCCTTTGGGTAAGCGTTCCTTCATTTCCTGATTCGCTCCAATAATATTCAAGGCATCTGCATCTAAAACTAAAGGCTTATCACACTCATCAAGCAATTCTTCCAGAGCTCTTATCGAATTACATTTTGTATCAATCCCTGGCCCAATACCTATCGCATCAAAATTATCAAGACTTGGATACTCTGTAAAAATAATATCAGACTGATCGATACTAACCATAGACTCGGGAACTGCTATCTGCAAAATATCATAACCTAAACGCGGAATATGTGTGCTCAACAAACCAATTCCAGAACGTATAGCTGCTTTAGAAGCCAATATCGCTGCCCCCATTTTGCCATAACTCCCACTGATCAACAAGCCATGACCATAGGTCCCTTTGTGACTAAATCGCTGGCGCGTCTTTAATAAACTTCTAATGTAATTTTCATCAATGAGTTGATAAGGACTTTCCATTTTTTCAATAACAGCTGGATGTAAACCGATAGGTAAAGCCTCCCATACCCCTACACATTCTGCATTCTCTGGAAAAAGAAAAGACAAGTTTGGAAATTCGAAACTAAGCGTATAATCAGCATGAATACAACTATCAAGATCATTTGAAGAATTATCTTCACCAAATAAACCAGATGGAATATCAACCGCTACAATCTCAGCTTTTGAATCATTAATCAGCTTCACTAAATCTTTTACTAAACCATCCAACGGTCGAGATAAACCAGAACCAAATAGGGCATCAATAACTA
>NZ_JBFFKR010000182.1:0-7151 GCF_041555295.1 Ancylomarina sp.
CCGATACCAGTTCAATGCCTACCAGATAGTGAAGCGTGGACAATGGTATAGAATTCTAACTCATGGTTTTCTTCATGCCAATTGGAATCACTTATTGGTGAATATGATTGTTCTATTCTTCTTTGGAGGAGCTCTTGAGAATTACTTTAACCATTATCTGGGATCTAGTACTTTCTATTTTATTGCACTCTATATTAGCAGTATTGTTATCTCAAGTCTTTACGACTTAAAAAGATATGCAAATGACCACAATTACAATGCATTAGGCGCTTCAGGAGCCACATCGGCTATCGTGTTTGCAACCATCTTTTTTGATCCGTGGCAGTTGTTATATTTCTTCTTTGTTATTCCTATTCCAGGAATTGTATTTGGTGTCTTATATCTTGCTTACTCATACTACATGAATAAAAAACAGATTGACAACATCGGCCATAGCTCTCACTATTATGGTGCTCTTTTCGGTTTTCTATTTCCGATTCTTGTAAAACCAGAATTATTCTCTCTATTTTTGCAGAAGTTATTTTAAAATTTCAATATGCAAAAAGCTATTTTTCTTGATCGCGATGGTGTCATCAATTCCGATCTAGGACATTATTATATCTACCGAATTAACGATTTCATCATCAATAAAGGTATCATAGATTCACTTAAATGCTTTCAAGAAGCAGGTTACAAACTTTTTATCGTAAGTAACCAGGGTGGTGTAGCCAAAGGCATCTATTCTCGTGAGGATGTGGATAAGGTTCATGATTATCTCGAGTCTAAGTTAAAAGAAAATGGAATCTACTTGCAAGAGATCTATTACTGTCCTCATCATGAAAGTGTAGCTCGTTGTGAATGTAGAAAACCGAGTCCTTACATGATCAATCAGGCAATTGAGAAGTACAATATCGACATTAAGACTTCGTATCTAATTGGAGATAGTAAACGTGATATCGAGGCCGCTGAAGCTGCTGGAATAAAAGGTATAAAAATTGAGTCAAATGAAGATATTTCTATCTATTGCAATAAAATTTTAAAGGGAGAAATCTAGCTATGAACTCACATCAACTTTCTTATAACGGTGAATTTTATTCAGAAGATACAGCTCTATTCTCTGCTGACAATAGAGCCTTTCGGTATGGAGATTCATTATTTGAAACCATACACTGCAATGGAACTCAGATCCAATTCTTCAATGAACATATGGAACGACTTCAACTGGGAATGATTCAGTTGCACATGGAGATTCCTGATAATTTTTCTGAGACAATTCTGAAGAATATCAAAAGTCTAATAACAAAGAACAAATCATTCTTGGGAACGCGAATTCGATTAAGTGTTTTTCGTAATTCTGGAGGACTATACACGCCTAACACCAACCGAATTTCCTATTTAATAGAAAGCTCAAAACTTGAAGAACCGAAGTATTTTCTAAATAAGAAAGGTTTAAAAATTGGTCTTTTCGATACTTATAAAAAAACATTTAACTCATTATCTGGATTTAAGACAGGAAATTCATTGCCTTTTATTTTAGCTGGCTTACACAAAAGCGAAATGAAATGGGATGATTGCTTACTGATGAACGAGAGACAAAATTTAGTAGAAAGCGTAAGTTCAAATCTTTTTGTTGTGAAGGATGATATTTTGTTTACGCCATCACTTGAAAGTGGAGCTTTAAATGGTATCATGAGAGAGCAAATTATTCAAATTGCTCTTGATTTGGGTATGACAGTTTACGACGACTGTGTAATGAAACCTGAACAGTTAATGGTAGCGGATGAAATCTTCCTAACCAATGCAATTGTTGGTATACGCTGGGTGGTCGCCTATGAAGAAAGACGCTACTTTAATAGAAGTGCAAAAGTTTTAATAGAAGAATTAAATAAAAGAGCTTTTGTATAGAAGGCTTTGTATTCTATTAATTCATATTTTGATTTTTAGGAAAATTAGCCCAGAGCTTATAATTTCCGCCCAATTGATTTAAAGCATATTGCCAGATATCACTATTATCAGACATAATTTCTTCTGCTTCTAGTGAGCTTACAAGCCATGAATTCTCCTTGATTTCTTCTTCAAGTTGACCAGCACTCCAACCCGAATAGCCTGCAAAAAAACGAATTTGATCAACTTCTAATCTTTTTGAGCCAATCAGTTTTTTTAAAATCGCAAAATCGCCTCCCCAATATAAGTTCCCGAAAACCTGAAAAGAATTCGGTATTAGATCAGGGACAGTATGCAAATAATATATTTGAGTATTTTGTACAGGGCCCCCAACAAAGACTTCACTTTCGAAAACATCCAAATCGGTCAAAACTTCATTAATATTCAAATGAATGGGTTTATTCAAAACAAACCCCACGGCCCCCTTATCAGAGAATTCAGTCAATAAAACGACAGATCGTTTAAAATAACGACCTTCTAAGAAAGGCTCGGCAATTAGAATTCTCCCCTTCTCAGGTTTTATATCATTCGACTCAAATCGAAATATGTCATGTAATTCATCCACACCTATTAAATTTTATAAACTCAAAGTAATCAAATTCATTAAGGAATCAAAAAAGATCTATAGTCCAATCTAGAAAACTTCAATAATCTTAAATTGATGCTGATTATAATTCTTATATTTAAAGAGTAAATCTAAATCCTAAGTCCCCTATGAACCCTATTATAAAAAAGGCTTTACTTCCTCTTATCATTCTAATCTTAAGTTTCAATTTCAATAGTTTAGCCGATAATCCAGACAATTTTTCGGTTGAATACCCCCAAATAATTGTAGCTAAGATTAGCCATACAATTAAAATAAAAACTAATTCCGATTTACTAAACCAAATAAAAACAGATTCCATTCATGTTCTCATTAATGGGATAAATACACCTTACCAGATTGAAGAATCCATCCTCAAGATAAAATACAAATTCAAGCATAAAGAAATCGTCAAAGTTCAAATTGGGGAGTTTGTTGAATCACAGGAAATAAATCCTATCCCTCTTTGGCTTTCTATTCTTCCTCCCCTCATCGCTATTCTGATGGCTCTCTCTTTTAAGGAGGTTTTTTCAGCGCTTTTTGTCGGCTTGTTTTCTGGTACACTCATCATTTATTCATACAAGGGCACATCAATATTCATAGCCTTTTTCAAAGCCATTTTCGCCATTACCGATACCTATATCATTAACTCGGTAAACGATTCGGGGCATATTTCCATCATCGTATTCTCAATGCTTATTGGCTCCATGGTCACCCTTATTTCAAAAAACGGAGGCATGCAAGGCATCGTAAATATTCTATCGAGATACGCCAATACGGCTCGATCAGGACAACTGGTTACCTGGTTACTTGGTGTTTTAATCTTTTTCGATGATTATGCCAATACCCTTGTGGTGGGAAATACGATGCGTCCCGTAACCGACAGGCTAAAAGTATCGAGAGAAAAGTTGGCCTATATTGTTGACTCAACAGCCGCTCCTGTGGCTTCGGTTGCCATGATTACAACTTGGATTGGTATAGAACTCAGCTACATTCAATCGGCAACCGTGCAGATTAATGTGACCGAAAGTCCTTACAGTATCTTTATGAATTCGCTTCCCAGTCGATTTTATCCATTTTTCACACTAGCTTTTATGCTCTTCCTTATTTATAGGGGTAGAGATTTTGGACCAATGCTCAAGGCTGAGAAATTGGCAAGACAAAATCATATAACGAAACAAGACCCAAATATTCAAAAAACCAATGGTGATAATGAATTGGAAATGGCAGCTAATGCCACTCCCCGATGGTATAATGCAGGTATCCCCATACTGATTGTTATACTGGGAACCCTTGCTGGTTTATTATACACCGGTTGGGATACCACTATGTGGGCAGATACCTCATTGGGTTTCGGTACAAAACTCGCAAATGTAATTGGAGCCTCCGATTCATACCAAGCCCTACTGTGGTCGTCGCTTTCAGCAGTTCTGGCAGCTGTTGCTTTAAGTATTGGACAAAGAATTCTGAGCTTGCAAGAAACAACAGAGAGTTTACTTATCGGATTTAAAACCATGCTCACCGCCATACTCATATTGGTTCTAGCATGGGCATTAGCGGATATAACCAAGGATTTGCATACGGCCGATTTTATTTCAAACGCGCTCATATCCATCAATATTGCACCGCAACTCCTGCCCGCTCTAACCTTTATTCTATCAGCATTAATCGCCTTCTCAACAGGTTCATCATGGGGAACCATGGCCATACTCTATCCTTTAATCTTACCAGCATCCTGGTACTTGAGCCATAGTATAGGCATGAGCGACGAAGAATCTATGAATATCTTCTATATCGTAGTTTCAGCTATACTTGCCGGTTCTGTTCTTGGCGATCATTGCTCGCCCATTTCGGACACAACCATTCTAAGTTCATTAGCCAGTTCGTGCAATCATATCGAGCACGTTCGTACCCAATTGCCTTATGCATTAAGCGTAGGTGGGGTATCTATTTTCGTTGGACTTATTCCAGCAGCCTATGGTGTCTCTTATTGGATTATATTTCCGGCAGGCATTATCAGTCTTTATGCCATTGTGCATTTCTTTGGGAAGAAAGTTGAGGATTAGGTGATGCGGTGATTTGATAATTTAAAAACATACGAGGTTTTTGATTATTAATAACACTCTGATTCAAAAATAAGGATTAAGGTCTATAAGAATCATCTTCTTTAACATTCGAAAAGCGGGGAATTGGTATACAAGGCTAAAAAGAGCACTACACCAAAAATTCCTTGTGCTTTTAACCTTAAAAGCATCCGTAACCAAAATGTAAAAGGGTTTTAATGCAATAAAAGCACACGACACCGAAATTCCCTGTGCTTTTAAGCCTAAAAAGCATCCGTAACCAAAATGTAAAAGGGAATTAAGGCAATAAAAGCACACGACACCGAAATTTCCTGTGCTTTTTAGCTTGAAAAGCATCCGTAACCAAATTTTAATCGTCTTCTCATAGATATGAGAAATAAAAAAACGATCGAAGCAGAAGCTCCGATCGTTTTTTATGAATAATTGTATTATAACCTTAGTCTTCTAGGAAGTTAGGGTACATATAATCTGTAGCTGGTACAAAAGTTTCCTTAATTGTACGTGGAGAAACCCAACGCAATAGGTTAATCATGGATCCGGCCTTATCGTTGGTTCCAGAACCTCTACCACCACCGAATGGCTGCTGTCCAACAACTGCACCAGTTGGCTTGTCGTTGATGTAGAAGTTACCTGCAGTGTGAGTTAAACGCTTCACTAATTTCTCAATATCGTAACGACAGTTTGCAAAGATAGCACCAGTAAGCGCGTACATTGAACCTTTGTCAAGGATATCTAATGTCTCATCTACTTTGTTGTCATCGTATACAAAAATGGTAAGAACAGGGCCGAATAGCTCTTCTTCCATTGTGATATAATCATGCTTAAGCGCTCTGATAATAGTTGGAGCAATAAAATAACCTACAGTCTTGTCGTAAGTACCACCAGCTACTACTTCAGCATCAGGAGAAGCTTTAGCAGCGTCGATAGCTGAAGCCAACTTGTCGAAAGAAGTCTCATCAATTACGGCATTCACAAAATTGGTGAAGTCTTCAGTTCCACCCATTTTAACTTTCTTCAAGTCTTCGTGTACAAACTTCATTACTTCGTCATACTTACTTGCAGGAATGAAAGCACGAGATGCAGCCGAACATTTCTGTCCCTGGTACTCAAAAGCACCACGAGTAATAGCTGTTGCAACTTCTTTTGTAGGAGCATTTGGGTGCATAAAAATATAATCCTTACCACCTGTCTCACCTACGATACGTGGGTACGACTTAAATTTATGAATGTTATTACCGATATTCTTCCAGATATCCTGGAATACACCAGTTGATCCTGTAAAGTGAATACCTGCAAAATCAGGAGAAGAAAATAATACTTCTGATGCAGCAGGACCTGATACGTATACCAAGTTGATAACTCCAGCAGGAACACCAGCTTTAATGAAAATTTCCATTAGAACCTGAGCCGAATAAACAGCAGTTTTAGATGGCTTCCAAACAATACAGTTACCCATCATAGCAGGAGCTGTAGGTAGGTTACCTGCAATTGCAGTAAAGTTGAAAGGAGTCAATGCGAATACAAATCCTTCTAGTGGACGTTGCTCAACACGATTCCAAATTCCTTTTGACGATATCGGCTGTTGCTTATATATATCGGTCATATATTGTACATTGAAACGCAAGAAGTCAGCAATTTCACAAGCAGAATCAATTTCAGCCTGGAATGCATTTTTCGACTGTCCCAACATAGTTGCAGCATTAATTCTCTGACGGTAAGGTCCTGAAATCAACTCAGCAGCTTTCAAGAAAATAGAAGCACGATGCTCCCAGGCCATAGCTTCCCAAGCTGGTTTAGCAGCCAAAGCAGCATCAATTGCCATTTGAATATGCTTTTTCTCACCTAGGTGATAATGACCCAAAACATGCTGATGATCGTGAGGAGGTGTCATTGTAAATAATTTACCTGTACGAACCTCTTCGCCACCGATGTACATAGGTACATCGATTTCGCGGGAACGCATATCTTTTAAGGTTGCCTGTAATTCTGCTCTTTCTGGAGAACCCGGAGCGTAAGATAAAATCGGCTCGTTAGTTACAGCCGGAATGTTGTATATACCTTTTGGCATGATAGTGTTGTTTTAGGGTTATTGTCTAATTTTTTTCACTCTGAACAAATGTAAAAAATTTGGGATGTGATTAATATGAGTTATGTCATGATTGATGCTTGCTTATAAATGAATTTCATGTAAAATTTCATTTCAAAACAAAATCAAGGGCTCCACTTAATAATTAAAAAGTCAAGGATAGGCTTCCGATTTCGGATTAGAAGTTAATTTATTTTCATAAGAGTAAGAAATATTTCTTTTCAGAAGATAAAATCAGAAATTGCCTCGGAACTAATTTCAATTGCCCCTTCCTATCGTGAAGAATTCTATGAGGCTATAGAAAAGAATGAACAAGTTTAGCCATGCATAAGTTTGAGAAGAAAATAGTTTTGATTTAATTTGATTATTATTTTAAAAGAATCTAATTAAACTACAATATGGAAGACGTGAAATCACCTTGTATACAAATATGTCGTGCCGACTCTAATGGCGTTTGTTTTGGTTGCAGAAGAAC
>NZ_JBFFKR010000183.1:0-7131 GCF_041555295.1 Ancylomarina sp.
ACATATGCGCAACATTATTTTTAAAGTCTGCACGTCATTAGCCTTATTGGCTATCGTTTTTACAACGAGTCAAGCACAGGATAATTCGATTGATAAGATCATTGCTGTAGTTGGCAATCAAGTTGTCTTAAAATCAGACGTAGAAAACCGTTTCCTAGGCCTAATGGCTCAAGGATACCAAGCAGGGAGTGTAGATTTGAAATCAGAAATTTTTGAAGATCTTTTGATTGAAAAATTGATGATTGCACAAGCACAGGTCGATAGTATCGAAGTTACAGAACAAGAAGTTGAAAACGACATTCAACGTAAAATCGAAATGTATATTCAACGTATTGGTTCAAAAGAGAAACTTGAGCAATATTGGAAGAAAAGTATTCCTGATTTGAAGAATGAGTTACGTGATATAACTCGTAACGATAAGATCAAACAGAAAATGCAAGCTGAGATAACAAAGAATATTTCAGCAACTCCTGCCGAAGTTCGCGATCTTTACAGTAAACTTTCTCAAGACAGTTTGCCCACAATTCCTGGTGAACTGCAAATTCAGCAGATTAGTAAAAGTCCAAAAATAACCGATGCTGAAAAAGATAGAATTCGTGAAAAACTAAGAATTTTCCGTGATAGAATTATGAAAGGTGAGAGTTTTGCTACTCTAGCTGTTCTTTACTCTGAAGATAAAGGTAGTGCGCAGCGTGGTGGTGAATTAGGTTATACACCTAGAGCTAACCTCGTTCCTGAATTTGCCAATGAAGCTTTCAACTTGAAAGCTGGAAAAATATCGAAAATTGTAGAATCGGAGTACGGCTTTCACATCATTCAGCTTATTGACCGTAAAGGAGATCGTATTAATGTTCGCCATATTCTTCTTAAACCTCGTATTAAACAAGAGGATAGAACTATAGCAACTGAAAAGCTAGATAGTATTGCTGACATGATCCGTAACGACAAAATTAAGTTTGAAGAAGCGGCATTCTATTATTCAGATGATAAGGATACTAAAAACAATGGTGGTTTAATTGTAAACCCAAACAATGCCAGTTCTAAATTTACAAAAGATGGCCTACCTCCATCAATTGCTAAAGCCGTAAACAAGCTTAAAGTTGGTGAAATATCTGAGACTTTCCTTGATGATCAACGTGGTCAAGAGACTTACAAAATCATCAAAATTAAGTCACAGACAAAACCTCACAAAGCTAACTTATCTGATGACTGGAGTCAGTTTGAGAACATGCTTAAGCAGCAGAAACAACAAGGCTTGTTGAATAAGTGGATTAGCGAAAAACAATCATCAACCTATATTAGTGTTGACGATTCATACAAGAATGCTAAATTCAGATTTAAAAACTGGGTAAAGTAACATTAAAGAACACAAAAATCAGACTCAGCACTAGCTGTGTCTGATTCTTTGTTTTTTGTTATTCATGAAAATTTAAATTTTCTGTAATGAATTTTAAAACTGAAGTTGAGGCTGCAAATGCCTTAAAAAGCAAATATGACGCTTTACTTTCCGAGATCAAGAAAAAGATTTACGGTCAGGATGATATCATCAAGCAGGTCTTAATTTCTATTTTCAGCAACGGACACTGCCTTTTAGTTGGTGTACCAGGTTTAGCAAAAACACTTCTAGTCAATACTATTTCCCAAGCTCTGGACTTAAAATACCAGCGAATACAGTTTACGCCTGATTTAATGCCATCAGACATTATTGGTACTGAGATTCTAAACAGCGACAGACAATTCAAATTTATTCAAGGCCCCTTGTTTGCCAATATTATTTTGGCAGATGAGATTAACCGAACACCTCCTAAAACTCAATCAGCTTTGTTAGAAGCTATGCAGGAAAAGGAAGTAACCGTTAATGGTAAAAATTATAAGCTTGATAAACCTTTTTTTGTTTTAGCAACTCAGAATCCTATCGAACAGGAAGGAACTTATCCCTTGCCTGAAGCTCAGCTAGACCGTTTCATGTTTAGCATCTACCTTGATTATCCAAGATTTGAGGATGAAATCAGCATTGTTGAAAATACAACTTCAGGAAAGACCTTTGAGATTGAAACGATTATGTCTGCTCAGGAAATTACTTATTATCAGAGCCTGATTCAGAAAGTGCCTATCAACAGAAACGTACTGGAATATGCAGTTAAGTTAGCCGCAAAATCACGTCCAAACACAGAACATGCCAGTCCAATTGCAAATAAATACATCAATTGGGGAGCAGGACCTAGAGCTTCACAGTTTTTGGTTATTGGAGCCAAAGCTCACGCTATTATTTCAGGTAAGTATTCTCCAGATATAGAAGATGTAAAAGCGGTAGCCGTTTCAATTCTTCGCCATCGAATAATGAAAAACTACAAAGCTGAAGCAGAAGGTATCAGCATTGAGAAAATCATTGAAGAGCTTCTCAATTAAAGCTCAAAACACAACATCCTTATTAAAAAAAACTCTTTTCATTCCTAAGTTATCATCAATGGCCAACATTGTAAAAAGATATTTGCCCCTTATATTACTAATGCTGATTACAGTACCTAATGTATCATGGGCACAAAAAAAATCCAAGATTCTCATCAAACACTCCAATTTTGGTAGAATAGACAATGATACCGATCCTGATATCCAAAAATTAATTGGCGATGTCTATGTGACCCATCAAAACGTGAAAATGTATTGTGATAGCGCTTATCTGCACGATAAGAAGAACGAAGTTGAAGCTTTTGGTCATGTTCACATCATCAATGCAGATACCGTTCACATTTATAGTGATTACTTAAAATATGATGGCAAAATCCGTCTAGCAGAATTACGAAAAAATGTAACCCTAAAGAACCAAAGCATAAAGTTAACGACTGACAAACTTGATTTCGATATGAATCTGAATATGGGTTACTACAATCAGGGAGGAACCATTGTTGATTCTACAAATGTTTTAACGAGTATAACTGGACGCTATTACACAGAGCAAGACCTTTTCTTCTTTAAAGACAGTGTTGTGCTTGTAAACTCTGATTACACCTTATACTCTGATACAATGCAATACAAAACAGTTAATAAAACTGTAACCATTCTTGGACCAACTCGTATTGTTAGTGAGGAAGAAACACTTTATAGTGAATCGGGTTGGTACAACACGCAAACGGGCATTTCACACCTTCTAAAAAACACAACTGTAAACCGTGACGACTATCAGATAAAAGGCGACAGCATTTATCTTAACAAACATAATAATATTGCTAAAATATTTAGAAATGTTGAGCTTCAGGACACAATTAACAAACTTATTTTAAGAGGCCATTATTTGGAGATGCATAAGGATACTGAAGAAGCCTTCTTAACGGATTCGACACTCTTCATCCATGTAGGAGAACCAGATAGTCTCTTCTTACATTCAGATACCATTCGAATTAAAAAAGACACAAGTGGCTTCAATAGAATATTTGCCTACAATAAGGTCAAATTTTTCAATAAAGACATACAAGGGAAATGTGATTCTTTGAGTATCTCACTTCAAGATTCTACTATGAGAATGTTTAATGATCCTATTATTTGGGCGCAAGGCAATCAGGTCACTGCAGATTCAATCAGCATTGAAAGTCAAAATAACGTTATTAAATACCTTCACTTTAGAACCAATGCTTTTCTTTGCTCAAGAGAGGACAGTACGCTTTATAATCAAATAAAAGGGCGAAATATGCTTGGGTATGTCAATAACAATCATCTTGACAAGCTAGACATTATTGGTAATGGTGAAACACTTTATTTCCCCAGAGATGAGCATGGTATTATTATTGGAATGAATGTAGCCAAGAGTAGTAAAATAAGTATTAATATTAATGGTAGAAAAATAGATCAGATTCTATTTACTAAAAAACCAGATGGTAACATGTACCCTCTTTTTGATATTATCAATCAAAAACGTTTCCTAAAGGATTTTGAATGGAGAGATCAGCTTCGCCCAAAAACAAAAGATGAAATATTCATTTGGGAGTCTGCCATTGTAAAACTCCAAAACAAGCTCAAAAAACAATTCAAAAAAACAATCTCAGAGGAAATGAAGGACTAGTTCCTAAATCGAAAAATAAGGGCATAAAAAAACGTGAGATTTTAAATCTCACGTTTTTTTTTAATATTCGTCTTCATTGAATAGAAAATCTCCTTTGCTTGGATAATCGGGCCAAATATCTTCGATACTTTCATATACATCCCCTTCATCCTCGATTTCCTGCAAATTCTCGATCACTTCTAATGGCGCTCCCGAACGAATTGCATAATCAATTAATTCATCTTTAGATGCTGGCCATGGCGCATCTTCTAGCTTTGTGGCTAATTCTAGGGTCCAATACATAGTTTTATTTTTGCTTTTTTACAGTTTGCGAATATAATTTTTTTTTCTGAATTTACAATTTTGTCTCCCACTTAATTTCTTTCTTACCCATATCGATCAAAACCTTTCGGGAAAGAATAAATAAATAATCTGATAACCTATTTATATATTTCAATAATAATGGATTAACATCAACCTCCTCATTTAACTGATTAGCGCGACGTTCAGCTCTACGACATACTGTGCGAGCAATATGACAATAACCATTAAGAGGATGGCCTCCAGGTAAAACAAAATTATTTAACTCTGGTAAACTCTCATCCATTCTATCCATCTCCTTTTCTAACAAAAGGATATCATCTTCAACAATAATTAATTTTTCTTTTAGATCAGATTTAGCATCATCAGTTGCCAAGCGAGAACCGATTAAGAATAATTTATTTTGAATCAAAAGTAAAACCTCACTCGACTTCGTTTCAATTTCATGAGATCTAATCAATCCAATATATGAATTTAATTCATCCACAGTCCCATATGCTTCGAGACGTAAATGATGCTTAGGCACTCGAGTTCCACCAATTAAGCCAGTAGTTCCTGAATCACCCGTTTTAGTATATACTTTAAACTTTGTCATGATTGTCTTTTTAAGTCACCATTAGAAAGTAAAATTACCTTTCATAATCATTTTTTCTATCAGTTACACAAAGTTAAAATTTAGACTCACATTTCATAACAAATTATCAAAGATTTTATATTAATAATTCATAGCTATTTATATGAGCTAGAACTCAGATTATGATTCTGCTTTTTCAATCCCTTTCTGGCAATTAATATCCCGATATCAAACAAATCCAAACTCACATTAAAGCGTTCCATTTTTTTAAAGCGATTCCATAAAAGATTCATTCCCTTTTCCTTATTGATGTTCTCAATAATAAGATAAGATTCCGTATTCAAGTATTTATCCAGATTTTTTTCGAATTCCAGCAATACTTCAGGTGCTACTGTTCTTGATATTTGAATCAAATCAAAAGCATGATTATTGCTTACTTCTAATTCAGAAAATCTCAGATTAAAAACGCCTTGCTCTTTTAAAATAGATTGCGAGAAAGCATTAGCATATGGAGTTGCTCCCAAGCAAAACAAATTCCTGCGCGTATCAACCTTAGCCAGATATGTCAAATTCAATCCTGAATCATCGCCTATAAAGGCTATGTTTTGAGGATTTACAAAATTCACGAATCGAAATAAAAAACGATTAAATTTTGTACAATCTTTCAAATGCTCATATTCCGATTTAAACCAAAAAGCTTGTTCTACATTCAAAGATTCATCTAAAACCTTTTCCTTTAAAACAGAAAGCATATTCCGACATTGTCTATCCAGCTTTTTAAATGGATAATAATGCATTTTAGCCTCTATCACATTTCGAACTATATGATAGATAAAGGGAGAATCAATCCCAAAACCTCTATAATGCTTGGAAACTAATCGTGTAAATCGTTTTTGTACCTGATACTTTAAGTGGGGCATCTAGCTTTAATTTAAGATTCTAAGATGAAGATAAAAAAAAGTATTAAAAACAATAAATAAGCAGTTCAGTAGTATTACTATTTTATTGTATTTTTGATTTTGCCAATCAAGATTCATAAATCAAACTGAACCTAAATAATCAATCCCAAATTTGTTTTCAAAGATTACTTATAAGAGATTTGCAGCTTTGGATTACACAAATGAAATCAATTATTAAATGTCAGAGTTAGCAGGACTGGATATAAAATTTTTACCCGGAGTTGGCCCTAAAAAAGCCTTACTCCTAAAACAAGAACTCTCTGTACATAGTTACGAAGATTTGCTTTACCATTTCCCCTACAAATATATTGACCGAACCAAATTTTATAAAACCACTGAGATTCATTCAAAACTCCCTTACATACAAGTAAAGGGCAAAATTACCGATATGCAAACTATTGGCGAAAAACGTCAACAACGTTTGGTTGCTAATTTCACTGATGGGCATGGTATAATTGAACTGGTATGGTTTAAGGGAATAAAATTCGTTAAGTCGAGTATTAAGACGAATACAGAATACATCGTTTTTGGAAAACCTGCAGAATTTAATCACCATATAAATGTGGTGCATCCTGAATTGGAAGAATGCAAGCCCAATAAAAACAGTATTCAAGCTTCATTACAAGCCTTCTACCCCACTTCGGAGAAAATGAAAGCTGGCTTTGTGAATTCAAAAGCCATTCACAAGTTTCAGGAAGCCATTTTAAATTCTGTGAATGGTAAAATCCCCGAGACACTTCCAGCCTATCTGGTAAAACACTTGAATTTAGTTAATCTTCATGATGCACTTTTACAGATTCATTTTCCTGAGAATACGGAGATTCTTAAGCAAGCACAATACCGTTTAAAGTTTGAAGAGCTCTTCTACATTCAGCTAAATATTCTGAAAAAGAAGATGAAGAGAAAGATCCTCTATCAAGGGCATCAATTCATTAAAATTGGCGAATATTTTAATTCATTTTTCAAGAACAATCTTCCTTTTGAACTTACTAATGCTCAAAAAAGAGTTGTAAAAGAGATACGAAAAGAAGTAGGGCTTGGCAAACAAATGAATCGCCTTTTGCAAGGTGACGTAGGAAGTGGTAAAACTTTGGTTGGTTTAATGAGTATGCTTATGGCTCTTGACAATGGTTGTCAGGCCTGCCTAATGGCACCTACTGAGATTCTTGCTACCCAGCATTTAGAAACAATTGCTGAATTCCTTGATGGTATTAATGTAAACTATGCCTTACTGACTGGAT
>NZ_JBFFKR010000184.1:0-7060 GCF_041555295.1 Ancylomarina sp.
AGCGAGAAACGAGACTCGAACTCGCGACCCCGACCTTGGCAAGGTCGTGCTCTACCAACTGAGCTATTCTCGCAATTTCTTTTTTTTATATAAATCATAAAAGAAAAACTGATCTGAGCGAGAAACGAGACTCGAACTCGCGACCCCGACCTTGGCAAGGTCGTGCTCTACCAACTGAGCTATTCTCGCAATTTCTTTTTTTATATAAATCAGAAAAGAAAAACTGATTTGAGCGAGAAACGAGACTCGAACTCGCGACCCCGACCTTGGCAAGGTCGTGCTCTACCAACTGAGCTATTCTCGCAATTTACGCTCTATTCTCAATCGTTATTGAAAAAACAAATCGGAAAATAAACATTAAGCATTATCCTTGTCAATTGCGATGCAAATATAGGCATTCTCTACGTTCCAGCAAGTTTTTGCTCAAAAAAAATGACAATAAAAAAACACCTCTGAATTTCAGAGGTGTTTTTGAATATATCTATCAAAATGTAGAATAACTCTTACATTAAGAAACTCAATAGAATACCAGCTCCTACTGCCGAACCAATCACACCTGATACGTTAGGCGCCATTGCATGCATTAACAAGTGGTTTGTTGGATCATTCTCTAATCCCATCACCTGTACCACACGAGCACTATCAGGAACAGCAGATACTCCAGCCGCACCAATCATTGGATTGATAGGACGATCTTTTGGTGATAGTATGTTCATTACCTTAGCAAACAATACACCACCAGCTGTTGCTACAATAAATGATGCAGCACCTAATACAAAAATCAAAATTGAATCAGGAGTCAAGAATACATCAGCTTGAGTTGATGCACCAACGGTAACACCTAGCAAGATTGTAATAACATTAATCAAAGCATTACTTGCAGTTTCAGCCAAACGGTTAGTTACTGTTGATTCTTTTAGTAAGTTACCAAAGAACAACATACCCAACAATGGAACCGCAGTTGGTGAGATGTAAGCTGTTAACAATAGACCAATAACAGGGAACATAATTTTCTCAAGACGAGTTACAGCACGAGGTGCTTTCATCTTAATCATTCGTTCCTTCTTAGTTGTCAACAAGTTGATAATTGGAGGCTGAATTACTGGAACCAAGGCCATATACGAATAAGCTGCAATCGCGATAGGACCGATCAAGTTCTTCACTGTTTCTCCGTTAGCCATCACATTCATACCATTGGCAAGTTTAGATGACAAGAAAATAGCTGTAGGACCATCAGCACCACCAATAATTCCAATAGCACCTGCTTCTGGTGGCGCAAAGCCTAACCAAAGAGCACCCAAGAATGTAGCAAAGATACCAATCTGAGCTGCTGCTCCAAGAATCATCAAACGTGGGTTTGAAATCAATGAAGAGAAGTCAGTCATAGCACCAATTCCTAAGAAAATCAAAGGAGGATACCATCCTTGCAATACACCTGAATAAAGCAGGTTCATCACTGACCCTGGCTCATAAACACCTAACTTTAAGTTAAAGTCTACAGCTTGGAACATTGGAATATTACCAATCAAAATACCTGTTCCAATAGGAATAAGTAATAATGGCTCGTAATCGTATTTAATGGCTAAGAAAAGGAAGAAGATCCCGATTAGCATCATTAATAAGTGACCAGCCGTTACATTAGCAAAACCAGTAAATTCATAGAAATTTTTCAATCCAACTACGGCATCTGACTCATGAGCGCAATTAAATTCAGCATTGTCACCAAACTTAAGAACATCATCACTAATATGAGCTACACGTGTCCCTAAATCAAGGTTTTCGGTAGATATCCAATAAGATCCGGTGTTTGAGTTTGGATTTCTGTTCTTACTAAGGTGCTGAACATTTTGCTTATTAAAGGTCATAATAACCTTATTAGCCTCAATAGTCCAGTGCCCTGTAAAACGCTGCTTAATTGAATCCATAGTGAACGTCTTGTCCGCTTTGAATTCAAAAATTTTATAACGTTTTACTGTTCCTCTACTTTCATCACCTAAAGCGTTTGGAATATAACCATCTTGATGATTAATCCATTTCCCTTCAGTTAATTGTTCTTTGACAGTCCCCGTATTTTGAGCTAGAGATGAAAAAGCCATCCCTAGCATCAAAACAAGTGAAAATATCATTTTATATAGGTTTCTCATTACGTTGTATTTGACTTAATTTGATTTACCCTATTTCAATAAGTACATCATCCTGAAGTACTGCATCTCCAACATTTACCTTAATAGCTTTAACAGTACCTGCTTTTTCAGCCAATACGTTATTTTCCATTTTCATGGCTTCCATTACAAGTACTGTGTCACCAACATTAATTGCGTCACCAACAGCAACACCAATTTTAATAATGGTACCTGGAAGAGGAGCTTTAATTGCTGAAGCACCTGCAGATTTCTGAATCTGACCTTCACCTGGCTTATTAATGACAGCCTTACGAACAAACTGAGGCGTTTTCTTAGCTTTTTCATCAACTTTAATCTCAACATCGTAAACAGTACCGTTTACTTCAATTTGAGCATTTGAACCTTCGATCTCTTTGATGTCAACATCGAATTCTTGTCCGCGTATCGTAAATTTGAACTTTTTCATCGTTTTATCTTGGTTGATTCATTACTCCATAAATCTTAGAACTCCATGGAGAATAATTCTTAGTTACTTTCTTAATGGTAATAATATTGCTTTCCTCATCGTGAATTTGATCGAAATGCATGTAAAGCGCCATAGCAATAGCTGCATTTACATTTCCTTCAATATTGAAATCCTCAACATTTGACTTACCTTGCTTTTTTAGCTTCGATCTAAGATTGATCTGCAAAAGCCTAGGCAGGTTTACAAAAACAATAACCAATGCTATCAAAGCGGTAAATACAATGCCGTATCCAACCAAGGCAATTGTCCAGCCACCCTGACTTCCAATCGATAATAAATTGATATAACTCATAGTTTATTATTTTTTACAATGGAATGTTTGAATGCTTTTTAGCAGGATTACATTGCTTCTTAGTCTGTAAAGACTGGAATGCACGAATCACTCTAAAACGTGTATTACGAGGCTCAATCACATCATCAATATAACCGTATGAAGCTGCATTGTAAGGATTAGCAAATTTCTCGTTATACTCTATCTCTTGCTCGTTGATGAATTTAGTTTTCTCATCATCGTTAAGCTCCATCATTTTTCTACCATGTAGTACCTCAATAGCACCTTTAGCACCCATTACTGCAATCTCAGCTGAAGGCCAAGCGTAGTTAAGGTCGCCACGAAGTTGCTTACAAGACATTACATCGTGAGCACCACCATAAGATTTACGTAAAGTGATTGTTACTTTAGGAACAGTAGCTTCACCATATGCAAACATTAGTTTCGCACCATGAGTAATGATACCACCAAACTCTTGGCTTGAACCAGGAAGAAATCCAGGAACATCAACTAAAGTAAGAATTGGAATATTGAAACAGTCGCAGAAACGAATGAAACGAGCCGCTTTCCTTGATGATTCAATATCAAGAACACCTGCTAAGAAATTAGGCTGATTGGCAACAATACCAACAGACTGACCTCCCATACGAGAGAAACCTACAAGAATATTCTTTGCATAGTGACGGTGAATCTCTAAAAATTCAGCATCATCAACAATGGAATAAATGACATCCTTCATGTCATAAGGCATGTTAGGATTCTCAGGTACAATCTCATTCAATGCATCCTCTAATCTATCAATAGGATCGGCACAATCAACAAGTGGTGCCTCTTCAAGATTATTAGATGGCATAAAAGATAACAGCTTACGAATAATCATGATACCTTCTTCTTCATCTTCCAATTTGAAGTGAGAAACACCTGATTTTGAAGCGTGCATATGTGCACCACCCAAAGCTTCAGTTGTAATATCTTCACCAGTCACCGTTTTAACAACTTTAGGACCAGTAACGAACATGTATGACTTTTCTTCAGTCATCATGATAAAGTCAGTTAATGCAGGAGAATAAACGGCTCCACCAGCACAAGGACCAAAAATTGCAGAAATCTGAGGAATAACTCCAGACGCCATGATGTTTCTTTGGAAAATCTCAGCATAACCAGCAAGAGCAGTTACACCTTCCTGAATACGAGCTCCACCTGAATCATTCATTCCAATACAAGGTGCACCAACTTTCATTGCCATATCCATCACCTTGCAAATTTTTTGTGCAAAAGTTTCAGATAAAGAACCACCAAATACTGTAAAATCCTGAGAGTATACAAAAATCAAACGTCCATCTACAGTACCTTGACCTGTAACAACACCATCGCCTAAGAACTTAGTCTTCTCCATACCAAAGTTGGTACAACGATGAGTCACAAACATGTCGAATTCCTCGAAACTGCCTTCATCCAAAAGCATGTCGATTCTTTCACGAGCAGTATACTTACCTTTCTTGTGCTGAGACTCGATACGCTTCACGCCTCCGCCAAGTTTAGCTTCAGCTCTTAAGTCAATTAACTTCTTAATCTTATCCTGACTAGCCATAACTTCTATTAGTTATAATATATTATAATTGAGTATTCTTATTTATTTCCACAAAGTTCAGTCAAAACTCTCTGAGTTGACTTAGGGTGCAAAAAGCCAATAGTTAAGCCTTCAGCTCCACCTCGAGGAGTTTTGTCGATTAACTGACAACCTGCTTCTGCAGCATCATTCAATGCTTCCTGAACATCTTCTACAGCAAATGCTAAGTGATGCATACCTCCACCAGTTTTAGCTACGAATTTGCCAATTGGCCCTTCAGGATCAGTAGACTCAAGCAATTCGATTTTTACATCACCCACTTTAAAAAATGCAGTCTTTACTTTCTGATCAACAACTTCTTCAATAGCATAACACTCTAATCCTAATACTTTCTCGTAAAATGGAATAGCTTCTTCTAAGCTTTTAACAGCAATTCCGATGTGCTCAATATGTGTCGGTTTCATAATTAAATTGTATTTTGATTGAATAATTTTCGTGACAAAAATATTGAAAGCAAAGACGATAATCAACGTTTTCTTTGATTATTATACTTGTTCTTCAACATGTTCAAACCAGCAAGCTTTAATCGTCCATTTTGATTTGATACAAAGATGATTACAAAAACAAACTCATTTAAAATCTTCCGAAATAAAGCGCAAAACTACATGTAAATCAGCATAATCGAAAACCTTTGCATAAATCTTAATTTTTGCCGTACCAAATGAAGATAGTTTTCATCTTTTTTAAAAAAAAAGAATAGTTTCCGCAACATAGAGTCAGCTGTTTTATAACAAATAATTAATTCTCAAACTTTTTTTCTATTATAAGCTTGACCTTATTGTAGAAAAATCGATAAACAATTTAGCCTCTCACAATTTCATTCATCGCAATTTAATATCTCTTTACAACACGAGCAAAACAAATAAGCTCATCATTAAGCTTCTAATCTAAAAATCCGATCAATCAAGAAAATATTATTTCCCATTTAAAAAGAAGGATGTTTTACACAAATAGCAGCATTAAAAACATTGAAATTCCACAATCTCGGTTCAACAAAATCAAACTCTTTAACTATATTTGCAGCGAAATCTGCTTTCAACCAATTTTTATAAAAAATTTAAGATGATACTATTCTTTAAAAAAGGTAAAGTTCATTACGGAGTACATTGTTCTCTCGAATTAAATGCAATTGACACAGCTAAATTATCTTGGCTATTTAGCGATGCTGAAATCCTAACTAGCGAGACTATAACTGGTAAGTTTGTAGGACCTCGTAAAGAGATGATTACTCCTTGGAGTACCAATGCTGTTGAGATCACTCAAAATATGGGATTAAACGGAATCCTTCGTATAGAAGAATTCATACAAGTTGACACTGAGAATCCTCAGTACGATCCTATGCTTCAAAGCTCATATGAGAATTTAGATCAAGAGATTTTCACTATTGAAAAGCAAGCTGATCCAGTTATTTTCATCGAAGATATTAGAGCTTACAACAAACAAGAAGGTTTGGCACTTAGCGAAGAAGAAGTTAAATACCTTGAAGACGTTGAAAAGAAGATTGAGCGGAAATTAACCGATTCAGAAGTTTTCGGTTTTTCTCAAGTAAACTCAGAACACTGTCGCCACAAAATATTTAACGGTACTTTCATAATTGATGGCGAGGAAAAAGAATCTTCTCTTTTCCAATTAATTAAAGAAACCTCAAAAAAGAATCACAACCGTATTGTATCAGCTTATAAAGACAATTGCGCCTTTGTAGAAGGTCCACGAGTTGAACAGTTTGCTCCTGCTTCTCACGACAAAGCAGATTTCTTTTATACTAAAGATATTGACACTGTCATCTCATTAAAGGCCGAAACTCACAACTTCCCTACTACAGTAGAGCCATTTAATGGTGCTGCAACTGGAACTGGTGGTGAGATTAGAGATCGTATTGCAGGTGGGAAAGCATCTTTACCAATGGCAGGAACAGCTGTATATATGACAGCATATCCTAGACTTGAAGCTACAAGAAATTGGGAAAACGCGACTGATCCTCGTAAATGGTTATACCAAACTCCTGAAGAAATTCTTATCAAAGCGTCAAATGGTGCAAGTGATTTCGGAAACAAATTCGGTCAGCCATTAATTTGTGGTTCGATAATGACTTTCGAGCATTTCGAGAACAACAAAAAATACGGTTACGATAAGGTAATCATGCAAGCAGGAGGAGTTGGATATGGCCGATTAGAGCAAGCTCAAAAAGATGTCCCTAAAAAAGGTGACAAAGTTGTTCTTTTAGGTGGTGATAACTACCGAATTGGAATGGGTGGTTCTGCGGTATCTTCAGTTGCTACAGGTGAATTCAATAACTCAATTGAGTTAAATGCTGTTCAGCGTTCAAATCCTGAAATGCAAAAAAGAGTCTGCAATGCTATCCGTGCAATGGCTGAATCTGATCACAACCCAATTGTTTCAATTCACGATCATGGTGCTGGTGGTCACTTGAACTGTCTATCAGAATTAGTTGAAGAAACTGGTGGTAAGATCGATCTTAACGCTCTTCCTGTTGGTGACCCTACTCTATC
>NZ_JBFFKR010000185.1:0-6953 GCF_041555295.1 Ancylomarina sp.
AATTCTTGAAGGAACACAATTTTTATCCCAGTTTGAGGGCGTACTCCATTTATTGTCAGTTGCTCCAGTCCAGCTGTAATTATCAGGGGTTAAGGGGATAATATTCCAGTTTGTATTTCCTCCAAGATCAAATGAATCATTGGCATCAAAAGGAGCAGCAGCTCCTGATGCACTCATATTATTTATTTTAAGAAATTCTAAGCTGACTGCATTTGCTATGATACTTCCATTGCCACCAAGGCCTGAAAGATTGATGTGTTCACTACAGGTTCCAATTGCGGTCCACGAATCGAGTATGGTTTGATCATAACCATTCTGTATGAAGTAATCATTTCCTTTGGTGAATATTAAGTTTTGGAATCGATTAGGTCCCTGTAGGCTACCACCATCCATAAATTCAACATTATTAAAGTTGACCAATAAGGTTTCGTTGATAATTCTGGCACCATTTTTCTGAAACTCGATATTGTATAGGTTTAGTGGTACACTGCCAGATATAGCTATGCTTGCGCCAACTCCACTAGCAATCACGTTTGAATTTCCTGGATTTAAATTGAGGTTGTCTGCATTAATCATTAAAACCGAGGCACCTGAGCCAGTTAAATTGACGGTTGAGTTATTTAACGTCCATGTTCTGGAAATAGGATTATCTGCAATAATTTGAGCACATGTAACGTCTGCTTCGAAGCTTAGATTACCTTGCTCGAAGTATATGATATGGTTTTGAACATGAAGAGGAGTTTTGATGATCCATCCACCATTTTTAGTGAAATGAATATCTTCGTTGAAGGTATGCCCAGCAAAGTCAATTTCGTTATTCGGCGTTGATGCACTAAAATAGAGTGGTTTTAATAAATCTAGGAGCATGTCAGTTCCTAGTTTTAAACCACCATAAATAGTCAAAAAGTGTGCAGGATCATTATCCGCCTTAAGTGTAGGGAGATTGGTCACATTCGACCAATCCATATTAGCACATTTAGCAACATCGTTGATTACGACCTCAGCTCCTGTAATTGAGAACGAGTTTTCATCAAAGAATACATTGTCACTGAAATTTGGTACGGCAGCGTCAGGATTAACCTGTCCGCCAGGTTGATCACTCCAGTGTTGAATTTCATTCCAGTTTCCAGAGCCTCCAATCCAATAAAAATCTTTAGCATTAACAACGCCAGAAATGGATAGTAGGATAATAATGTAAATTAAGCTGATTGCTTTCGTATTCATAGCGAAAATCTATAAAATGCGTGTTGTTTAATCATATAAAATAGAGAGTAGATTCCTGTTTCCAAATTATAAGAAGAGGAATAGCTGTATTTCATGTAAAAATAAGCTATTTAATTGTAAAAAGCATCAAAATAGTGACTAATGGAAAATATAGAAGGTTATTTGTTGGGTTTTTTATTAACATATGTGAAGGTTTTAGGTTTTCAGGATGAATGAAGTTGTGTATTTACGATCAAAATAATAAAAGATCCTTAAATAATCATCTTGTAATTGTTTTATTATTCAATTGGTTAGTGTTAGTCTATTTTGAATTTGAGTGAATTATCAGAAGGGGGGAATGACAAAACCACATACAACTTGAGAGTGTCAAGTTGTATGTGGTTTTTGTTTTAGTTATAAATACTTACTGTCGGGAAATGAGAACCTTAATTTAGGAAAACGATTTCTTCGATTTCATCCCATTTAAGGATACTGAATTCTTCAGAAGAAGTGAAGATGAGAATACCCGCGTTTTTGTTCGATACATCAGCCTGATCGCCTAAAAATAATTTCTCGCCACTTTTTAATACAACTGCTGCATAATCATTTGCCATTGGTCTTATACTTTCAATATTTCTGAAAGGGATAGAGAATTTGATGTCATCATTATAACCATTGAGTAATTCTGAATCCATTGCTTCGTCTAAATCATAAACAATAACACCCTCTAATTCCTCGCCTGCCTTTGTGATAACTTTGCCATATAGTCGCACACTATCTGGGAATGACGTGTCGCATAGTGATTCAGGGGTTTTCTCTTCAAATATTTCAAAGGAAATGAAATGTTTCCAGTGAAAATCAGCTCTCCCAATATTGGGAAGATTAACAATTATTCCTTTGTTGCTGGAATTAACATCATTCGTACCATATAGTTCTATTTCTCTGCCTGATGTAAGTTTTACAAGACAAGCATTTTCTTGCTTTGTGATACTTTTAATCTTTCTAAACGGTATCTTAAGATCACCATCAGAGGATTTTCCATCTAACTTGTTATCTAATAATCGCTCATCGTGATCCCACTGAACAAAACCTGTAAATACACCTTGTGTCGTTGTTAGTTTGCCATAAATGCCTTGGCCAAATGAATCGGAGGTCTTTTGTGTTGGACGGAAAAATTTGATCACATCTATTTCGCTCCAATTCAAACTAAGCAAACCCAATTCGATATCTAAAATCGAGATTCTGGAGTTGACATCATTCGAACCTCCGCTTAGATTGATGTATTTCTCTGATTTAAGTTCTAAGATTACACTTTCTCTTCCTGTGATGGTTATGGATTTAATATCTCCGAACCGACACTGAAACTTTCTAGCCAGATAATTTGTGTTGTGTCTTTTATTGCTGACAGAAACATTTACCCAATCTCGATTATTTGATCGAGAAGAGGATTTGTAGTTTGTCTTAAAATTCGATTTTTTTAAATATTTGAGATAGGGGTTTGATATTTTTTCCGAGTTAAAGATATCTGATAAGAAGACTTCTTCGTCTCCCCATCTGATAGGGCCTTCATAAGTTTTTCCTTCGATTGTGGTTATGCTTCCGTATATCATGCACTTGTTTTGTGCTGATATAGGAGTCGTTATGGAAAACGAACCAGTAAGGAGTGAAAATAAAACGAAAAGCTGATACCAGGATTGAATTTGCAGATGTTTTTTCATTGTAAGCAAGCATTAAAATTCATATTGCTTATAAAACGAATAGTGTGCTGAAAAGTTACAAGATGATCGCAATAAAAAAGACAATTAAAAAGAGAAGGAAAAATATTTCTCAAAGGTTTTATTATTGAAACATCTTAGACATGATGATACTGTTTAGATGTTTTGCTTTTTCCTAAATAAGATTTGAATAATTCTGGCCTTTTCGGCAGGGGTGTAAATTTGAATTAATTCCCAATCGTTATCATATTCGGATATCGTTTTTTTGAGTTTGTAAATCTTCAACAAATCCTCAGTAATACCATCTTTTATATCCTCATTATCAACTTCCCAAGGGAAAGATTCTAAGCGGTATTGGAATTTGAGATTTTTTTTGCCAATCTTTACTTCAACTTCTGCGAGTTCAGCTCCCGTGTCGATAGGTATAGGAATACATATTTCTCTCATGATTAGTTTTTTAGATGTCAATTTATAATTCTTATTCATATTTAATTGCCATGGCAGGATCAGCTTCTGCTGCTTTATACGATTGCCATGAAACGGTGAAAAGACCTATAATGAGTGAGATGATAAGTGTTAATACAAAAATCCATGCATGGATGTATATTCGATAAGGAAAATCTTGCAACCAAATATCCAGTGCCCAATAGGCTATTGGAATAGCGATGAGGTTCGCAATTATTATAAGTTTGAAAAACTCTCGTGTTAGGAGATAGACGATATTCCCGGTTGATGCTCCAAGTACCTTTCTTACACCAATCTCTTTTGTTCGTTGTTCGGCCATAAACGATGATAAACCGAATAATCCCATCGATGCGATTAAGATGCTTATGATTGAAAAAATGATGAAAATGAGAGTTAATCTTTCCTCAGTTTTAAATCTTGTATTTATCTTATCATCCAAAAAGAAATAGTTGAATGTATGATTGGGACTAAATGATTTCCAAGTTTCTTGAATGTATTGTATTGTTTCACTCTGTTTGTTTTGTTCGATTTTAAAGTGAATATAGTTTTTGTGTTCGGGAGCTTCAGAAATAAACAGGCTTAGGGGTTCTATAACCATACTTAGCGTTTGGTAATGGAAATCACTGATGACACCGATCACTTTTCCTTCTCGAACATCCTTGTGTTCACCGATTGCAACCCCAAATTGAAGTTTTTTATCTATAGAATTAGATCCCCAATTGAATTTCTGACTGGCAGATTGGTTGACAATGAAAGCTGTTGTTGAATCAGTTTCTATTGCCTTACTAAACTTACGCCCTTGCATTAATTTAAGTTTCATTAAATCAATGTAGTCGTAGTCAATTATATTAAAGTTTAGTGCATATTCTTTCATTTCATCCTCGACCTCATAGAGATGAACCGTTTTTGAGCTAGAGAAGCCTATTAATGAACTAGAGGTAGCGACAGCTTTAATATTTGGATTTTTCTTGAGTTCAGTTTTAAAATCTTTTATATTGGCTTGCATTGAAGAGTCACGAACAGGAGCAATTATTATATTCTCTTTGTCAAACCCTATATCTTTATTTTTCAGGAAAAATAGTTGAGATATAACAATGATTGTTCCGCTGATCATGATTGCCGAAACAGTAAATTGACAGATAACTAAAATTTGTCTTAAAAGCTTATGCCCACCTCGTGATCTTCTGGTACCTTTAAGAATTGCTGATGGTTGAAAAGCGGATAAGTAGAAGGCTGGATAAGCTCCGGAAGCAATTCCTAGTAATAGGGCTATGGTGATAATAAACAAAAAGACATCCGGAGTTTGATAGATGCTTAGGACTAAATCCTTGTTTACAATCATATTGAATAAAGGAAGAATTAGTTCTACACTTATGATAGCTATGATAAGTGCGGAGAAAGTTAGGCTTAGGCTTTCTAATAAAAATAAACGAATGATACTTTCTTTTTGAGCTCCAACAACTTTACGCATTCCAACTTCTTTCACTCGTTTGCTAGATCTGGCAGTTGCCATATTCATATAATTGATTCCTGCAATTGTAAGGATGAATAGAGCAATGGCAAATAGAATGTAGATGTATTTAATATTACCTGTTGGTGCATCCCATTTTAAATCCGACTTTAAATGTATATCGGCGATTTTTTGAAAAATAATTTTAAAATCAATCCCTAATTGATCCCCAAACTCTTTCATGTATTTTTCGTAATAGAGAGGGAATTTTTTTTCAACACTTGTAATACTGCTGTTTTCTCTAAGTAAGATAAAAGTGTAATAACTAAGGCTCCAAAAGGCATCGGGCTCTATTGAATTAAAGTGTTCATCACCGTTTTGTTCAACAAGAGTACTTATTGAATATAGAATGTTGAATTTAAAATGAGAATTAGAGGGGATGTCTTTAATGACACCTTTGACTGTAAATTTATATGTATCATCAACTAAAATGACCTTTCCAATAGGGTCTTCATCACCAAAATATTTTTCAGCTATGGTTTCATTTAAAATAGCAGAATAGGGTTTTGTGAGTACTTTCTTAGGGTCACCTTTAATTAACTCATACGAAAAGACGTCAAAAAGAGATGAGTCGGTATAAGCAATACGTTCTTCATAAAAGTCTTTGTCTTTATATTTTATTTGTTGTTTGCCACTATATATAAATCGAACATACTCTTCAACTTCAGGGAAATATTGCTTAAATGTTACACCCATGGGTAAAGCCGAAGTCGCAATTCTATCTCGATTTCCATTCAACACAAAATCAGATCCGATTCTATAAATTCGATCGTGTTTTACATTGTATTTGTCGTAAGAGAATTCATCACGAATAAATAAGGTGATTAAAATTGTGCAGATTAAGCCTATGGACAACCCTGCCATATTGATTGCAGAATAGAACTTATTTCTAGATATATTTCTGATAATAGTTATAAAGAAATTCTTGAGCATAGGATAAGCGTTTTTATTCCATCTGTATTTTGTTCTTAAAAGGAGTTTATAATTTTTGTCTCATGTTTTCAGTTATAATATGTCCATCGAAAAGTTGAATGATCCTATGAGAGCGATCGGCATCAGAAGGAGAGTGCGTTACCATTACAATGGTTGTTCCTGCTTCATTAAGCTGCGTTAGCAAATTCATAACTTCTTCTCCATTAGCTGAGTCGAGATTACCAGTAGGTTCATCGGCCAGAATCAACTTTGGGTTTGTTATCACTGCTCGGGCTATAGCTGCTCTTTGTTGCTGACCACCTGATAATTGTTGTGGAAAATGTTTAGCTCGATGTGCAATTTTCATCCGATCTAATGCTTCATTAGCACGTTTTTTGCGTTCTGAACTCGAAACTTTCATATAGAGTAAGGGAAGTTCCACATTCTCATAAATGGTAAGCTCTTCAATCAAATTAAAACTTTGAAAAACAAAACCAATATTTTCTTTTCGTAGGTTGGTTCGCTGTCGTTCACTGTAACCATCAACCCGTGCATCATTAAAAAAGAGTTCACCACTTGTTGGGTTATCTAATAAGCCTAAAATATTTAGGAGGGTGGATTTTCCACAACCAGAAGGTCCCATGATAGCAACAAATTCACCTTCGTTTATTTCTAAGTTTACATTATTCAGAGCAGTGGTTTCCACCTCGTCTGTCCTGAATTTTTTCATTAAGTTATTTGTTTTTATCATGATATCTTTAAATTTCAAATTCTGAAAAAATGTGATTTTTTATTAAAGCTTATTCGTACCTGATAGCCTTTATTGGAGTTATTGATGATATTTTATAACTCTGATAAAAAACTGTAATAAAAGCGATTAGTATTGATAATAATCCAGCTCCTAAAAAATCAAGCCAAGAAATGTGTATTCTGTATGCAAAGCCTGCTAACCACCATTGCATAAGGAAGTAAGCAATAGGCCAAGCAATTAAGTTAGCTAATAAAATCCATCTCAAAAAACGGATAATAAATGATTTGAATAGGTGTTGGAATTCAGCACCAAAAACTTTTCGAATTCCCATCTCCTTGTATTTTTGTTCTATAATGTATGATGATAAACCAAACAATCCAAGTGAGGATATAATTAT
>NZ_JBFFKR010000186.1:0-6757 GCF_041555295.1 Ancylomarina sp.
ATTTTCTTAGGCTACTAAGTTCTGCTGTCTTATTATTTTGCTAGGTTAAATCGATATTTAGCTTCGAATTTACCTTTAGAAATACCAGTCAACTTCGATTTTAAAAGACGCTTACGAAGTGGAGAACAATGATCGGTAAACATGATACCATCTAAATGATCATACTCGTGCTGAATGACGCGAGCTGCAAAGCCCGAATATTCTTCATCATGAAACACCCAGTTTTCATCGTAATATTCAATTCGGATCGTCTCAGGTCGAATAACATCTTCGTTCAAACCAGGAATACTCAAGCAGCCTTCTGACATGCTCCACTCCTCACCATTACGTTCTGTAATCTGTGCATTAATAAACATTTTCTTGAAACTTTCCAATTCAGGTTCCTCATCGGCAAAATTTGAGCAATCAAGCACAAACATACGAATTGATCGTCCGACTTGTGGAGCCGCCAGACCAACACCATCAGCAAAATACATGGTTTGCCACATATCTGCCATAAATTTCTCCAAATCTGGATAATCCTTATCTATATCCTTTGCTACTTTTCGTAAAACAGGATGCCCGTAAATTGTAATGGGTAATATCATTCTTTATTGCTTAAATCAATTGAACACCGTCAATTGGTAATTTATTAAAACATATTTCTCTTAGCTTCCATATACGATTGCAATATAATGGTCGCACTAATTTGATCGATAATTGCCTTGTTCTGTCTCTGCTTTTTGGTCATCCCACCATCAATCATCGTCTGAAAAGCTATTTTTGATGTAAAACGCTCGTCAACCATTTCTATCGGCATATCTGGGAATCTCTTCTTCAGCTGCCCAAGAAAAGGTTTCAAATATTTCATCGATTCGCTATCCTCGTTATTCAATTGCTTAGGATACCCGACCACAATACACTCAACCTCTTCGGTCTCCATATACTTTTGAAGGTAATCCAAAACATCTTTGGCATGTACAGTATCCAAACCATTTGCAATAATTTGCATTGGGTCGCTTACAGCTAAACCTACTCGTTTTCTACCGTAATCTATAGCTAAAAGTCGTGCCAAGGGGCGTATTTTTTTTATTTAGTGGGCAAAGATAGAAAAACTTAATGGAAGCATAAACTCAAAGACCTTATAATCGTATCCTTACCCGTATAATTCCAAACTATTGAAGTTTAAAACCATCCCCTACTTCAATTGCGGTTTAATTGTGAGTAAAGCAAAAGCCACCAATTTTAAGAAATGCTTGAATAAATAAAGTTCACCTACTTATTATACTCGTTTACCGATAATTCAATGAGATTAAGCAACTATAATTTTTTAGTATATTACTAGACAGTATTTTTGCAAAATATTCACCCAACTATAAAAAAGTTCTAAATGTATTTAAACATGAAGAAAAAGTTCATCCTACTTATTTTAATATTCTCTTCTTTTGCTGGTTTTGCTCAGCAACAGAAAGATTATCATATCGCAATCCTGGGCGATAAGCTTATACCTGAAACGGATCAAATTCTCGATCAACTTAAAGATGAGATCAGATCAGTAGTTGGTCAATCTGCGAATATTGTTTTTAAAGACTCATTCGTTTTATTGAATGACCTGAATCTTGATAAAGCCAAAAGCAATTACGAAATGATGCTTGCATCAACAGATGTTGACTTGATTCTATCATTCGGATCGATCAATAACCTTGTTATTGCAAAGAATAAAACCTTCCCAAAGCCTGTGATTCTTTTTGGAGTTATCAACGATGATTTCATCACTTTCCCTGAGGGACAGCTTGCATCAAACATTCCGAATCTGACCTATATTCTGACACCACAGTCGTATAAGAGAGATTTGTTGCAATTCAAAGAAATATACCCCTATCGGAAAATTGGAATTGTTCTTGATGAATATCTCACAGAAATTTATCCTGTAAAGAACACGCTGGATGAAATATTCGAAAGCATCGATGCGGAATATGTTCTTATCCCCATCAAACAAGTTTCCGATCTTGATAACAAATTGGAATCCCTAGATGCGGTTTATTTGTCGGGAGGTATATTCTTCTCCAAGGATGAGCAGATGGCTTTGGTTGAAAAATTAAATGCCAGGAAGCTACCAACATTCACCTCTATGGATGAACATTTTTCCGGTTATGGCGTTTTACTGACATCACAACCGATTAATAATCTAGATCAATTTTTCAGACGCATTGCCTTAAATATTGAAGCGGCTGTAAATGGTGATAATTTATCGCAACTCCCCATTTATATGGACATTGATGCAAAACTATCGCTGAATATCGAAACGGCTTTTCAGATCAACTTCCCTCTAAAATACAGTTTCCTGCTACGAACTAATATTGTAGGAAATGCCAACCGACTTTCGTCACAAAAAAGTTATTCTCTTCCTGATGTTATGCACCAGGTATTGGATAAGAATCTGGGCTTAAAAGCTGAACAGAAAAATATTGAATTGGCCTCACAGGAGGTTAAGCTTTCCAAAAGTGAATATCTTCCAGATCTATCAACTTCGGTAAGTGGAACGCATATTGATCCCGATCTTGCAGAAGTTTCGAATGGATCAAATCCTGAATACACCACATCTGGCAATATTAAACTGGAACAGGTTATTTTTTCGGAACAGGCAAGTGCCAATATCAAGATTCAGAAAGAGTTTGAAAAGGCGACAAAAGAAACCTATAATTCCAGCGAAAAAAATGCGATTCTGGATGCGGGCATAGCGTATTATAGCGCACTTATTGCCAAGGCAAACTTCCTAATAAACGATGAGAATTTAAGAGTAACCCGCAAGAACTATGAAATTGCTCAACAAAAATATGATGCCGGACAAACTGGGAAATCAGATGTTTTAAGATGGAAAAGTGAATTGGCACGGGCTACACAAAGCATTGTAAACGGATACACTTCTCTAAACCAATCCTTCAATGACTTAAATCAGATTCTAAACAATCCTATAGGCTTAAGAATTGATGTTCTTAATACAGAAGAGAATGAAATTGGTAAAACAAAAAAAGAACACTGGAAGTTTTTCAACCTCTTGGATGATCCCTTCCTAAGGGTAAAGTTCACGCTTTTTGTTGAAGAACTTGCTATAGAGAATGCGCATGAATTAAAATCATTACAACACAATATTAGCGCAACAAAACGACTTGAAACCTTATATCAGCGAAGCAAGTTTCTCCCAACAGTGGGCTTTCAGGGACAATACAATCACACCTTCACCAGAGATGGGAAAGGCTCGACATATCCAACCGGATTTATGGGTGCACCTGATGGCTATTACAATCTAGGTGTACAGGTAAGTCTTCCCATTTTTCAGAAAAACCAGAGAAATATAAATAGACAAAAATCCTTTATTCAACGGGAACAATTAAATTTTCAGAAGGATGAAACCATCGTGTCAATCAAGAAAAATGTGAACGATATCATATTATCCATCTTGAGTCAGTATTCCAGTATCGAACTTTCGCAAGTCTCAACTGAGGCTGCTAAAGAAAGTCTTGAATTGATGCAGGTTTCCTACTCCAACGGAGCCATAGGCATTACATCTTTAATTGATTCCCAGCAAGCCTATTTTCAGGCTCAGCAACAACAAGCTAATGCAACTTACAACTTCCAATTAAGCATTTTGCAACTTGAGAGAATCATGTCGTACTTCTTTATTCTCCATTCGGAGGAAGAGAACCAGGCCTTTATCAATCGCGTAAAAGAGAAAATTGTTCGATAAAAATTTTAAATTTTAAGCATATGAAATTTACATATCATACTTTAATCCTAGCTGTTTTGCTACTTAGTTCAGCTTGTTCCGACAAAAAAGAAACCGTTCAAAAAGAAAAACTACGTCCTGTAAAATATGCCGAGGTCACCTATTCGGGTATTGGTCAGGTTAGATCATTTAATGGGACTGCCAGATCTGACAAGGAAATTAACCTAAGTTTCAGAACCAGTGGCATTCTAACCATTTTAAATATTTCTGCCGGACAGAAAGTACACAAAGGAGATCTCTTAGCTCAAATCGACAATTCTGAAGCTCGCTTGTCTTTAGAACAATCGATTTCTTCATTAAACAGTTCTAAAGCCAACCTAAACACCAGCACGTCTACATTGGAAAGAACCAAAACCCTATTTGAAAAAGGGAGTGCTTCGCTAAGCGATTATGAGAATGCAAAATCGTCATTTGCTTCGGCTCAAGCCAACTATGAATCAGCCAAACGAAGCGTAGAGATACAGCGAAAACAAGTGGGGTACGGCATTATTTATGCACCTGCTGACGGTGTGATTGCTTCAAAGAATGTAGAGAACAACGAAAATGTCGGGGCAGGTAGCCTTATTGCAGTTCTAAATGCTGGAAGTTCTATGGAGATAAGCCTTGGGATACCAGAGAATGTTATTAACCGTGTGCACAAAGGCATGAAAGTTAAGGCAAAATTCCCTGCTCTTCAAGGCAAAACTTTTGATGGTGTTATTAACGAAATTGCCCCTTCAATTGAAAGTGGATCTGCCACATACCCTGTACGTATTAAGCTTTTAGGAGAAACATCCAATGTGAAATCAGGAATGGCTGCCAATATCAAATTCACTTTTCCAAAAACAGATAATCAGGAAGTTTTAATCGTTCCAATTTCAGCAGTTGGCGAAGACAGCAAAGGGAACTTTGTTTATGTGATCGAGAAACAAAATGATGCGGTTGGGGTAATTAAAAAACAACATTTTACAATTGGAGAACTATCATCCGTTGGATTTGAAGTAAAAAAAGGACTGAAGTCCGGACAAATTGTTGCCACAGCGGGTTTGCAAACCCTGCTCGATGGACAAAAAGTTAGTCTTAAATAATATCACACTTTAAATCAGCACATATGAATCTTACGAAATTCGCAATAGAAAAAAGCCGAATTACTTTTACCCTGCTTGCTGTAGTGGTGATTATGGGATTAACGATATATAAATCATTACCAAGAGATAGCATGCCGCCTTACACGGTTAGGGTTGCAACAATTGTCTCCTCATTTCCGGGTGCCAGTCCCGAGCGAGTGGAACTACTGGTCACTGATAAAATTGAGAAGAAAGCTCAGGAGATTCCTGAGGTCAAAGATATTAAATCTACTTCCAGAACGGGATTATCAATTGTTTCAGTAACCCTTAAAGATGAAGTTGGGCCAGATCAACTTCAAAGCATTTGGGATAAATTGAGACGTAAACTCGATGGCATTCGCGACTTACCCAAGGGTGTTAAGCCTGACTTGGATGACGATGACGTTGGTGTTGTTTATGGTATTATTGTAGGCTTAATAAGCGATGGCTATTCCTATAATGAAATGAAGAATTTTGCCGACGATCTTCGCGACGATTTGATTAATCTGGATGATGCTGCAAAAGTGGAGTTTGGGGGCGTCCAGGCAGAACGAATCTTTATAGAATTTGATGAATCACAGCTAAAAGAATATGGTTTAACCTCAACCAGTCTTCAAAATATCATTGCTGCCACCAATATATTAGATTCAGGTGGTGAGGTGAATCTTCAGGATGAGAAAATCATTTTGGAACCCACGGGGAATTACAATTCGTTGGAAGATATTGAGAATACATTAATCCCAATTGGTGATGGCAAACAAGTGGTTCAACTTCGCGATATCGCTAGTATTAGAAAAGCCTATATCGAACCAGCAACTTCTATTGTTCATGTTAATGGACAACCCGCCATATCACTGTCAATTTCATTAATTGAGGGAGCAAACATTATTAAACTCGGCGAGGAAGTTGATAAAGTTGTGGGCAAGTGGAATAAGGAACTTCCTATTGGCTTAAAAATTCAGCGACTTTCATCTCTGGATACTTTTGTGGATAAGAGTATTGGTAATTTCATCGGTAATTTGGTTCAATCCATTGCGATTGTTTTGATTGTAATGTTGATCTTTCTGGGATTAAGAACCGGCTTAATTGTGGCCAGCTTGATTCCTATCGTTACCATTACGACTCTAATGCTAATGGGACTTATTAATATGGGTTTGAACCAGGTAACTTTGGCAGCTTTAATTATGGCTCTGGGTATGATGGTAGATAATGCCATTGTGGTTTCCGAATCGATCATGGTTAAAATGGAAAAAGGAGCCTCCGCTAAAGAGGCAGCCATTTCTTCTTGTACCGAACTCATCATTCCGCTTTTAATATCGACCTTAACAACTTCAGTAGCCTTCTTATCATTCTATCTGGCTGACTCGGTTATGGGTGATATTATGGGACCCATTTTCGTGGTCATCACCTTGGCTCTGATTTCTTCGTGGATCGTTTCCTTAACCGTCATCACCATGATGTGTTACCTTTTCCTGAAAGTAAAACCCAAAGAAGAAAGCAAACCCGCTTTTATGGATCGTATGTTCGACACCTTAAAAGTGTATTATAAATCGCTGATACTAGTTGTCTTAGATTACAAACGCAGTGTACTTCTGGGTATTTTCGCTTTATTCTTCTTATCTCTTTTCGGATTCGGTTTGGTACCCTTCGATTTCTTTCCTGATAGTGATCGTAACATGATTACCATTAATATTAATTTACCATTAGGGACTAAGATTGAACGGACCGAAAAGGTTGTCAAGAAAATAGAAGCCTTTATTGCCCATGAGCTATTGGTAAACGCTTCCCGCTCAGAGGGGATTGCCGATTGGTCTTCTTTTATAGGACAAGGGCCAAACTCATATGATTTGGGATATTCACAGGACGAAGCCAACTCGAGCTACGCCCATATTCTGGTAAATACCAG
>NZ_JBFFKR010000187.1:0-6715 GCF_041555295.1 Ancylomarina sp.
CCATCACTAGTAATACTTATTACATCAGTATAATCATTATTGAACTCAATTTCTCCATGAGACGAGACTTTAATATTCTCAGCTTTCCAATTCGAGCTTTCACGATTTGTAATATCCTTATCTAAACTCAATGGGCTTGCTAGTACTTGATTCATTAATGAAGGTAGAATCAGTGCAAGCACGATTGTGATTTTAAATAGAGCTTTCATATGCTTTTGATTTTATGATTTTCAATAACAGTTTTATGATCCTTTAGAAAATATCAGTTTACGATGTGATTTGATTGTTTCGTTTTGACAATCATTATTCTATGTCATTAATTTGATCACTTTTTCTAAGTACAATATTCAGGAAAACTAAGAATAATAAAAAAGTGAATGATGTCAATTGTCGAATATCTGTCATGAATTGTAAAGAATGGGGCATTCTTTTAAAAAGCCTCAGATAAATAAGGACGGTTGGGGGCAAATTAAAAAGCCACTCCCGGAAAAAGGAGTGGCTTTTATATGTTTGTTTGAAAAGATTTAAGTTGTGTCTTAACTTAAATTAATTGAGTTGTATTCAGATTAAACTGAAACAACTTCGAAAGCGATATCTACTTTCACTTCTTTGTGAAGTTTCACAGAAGCGGTGTATTTACCAATTTCTTTAACAGCATCTTTGATTGCGATTACTTTTCTGTCAATCTCAAATCCTTGAGCTGCAAGAGCTTCAGAAATCTGAATATTGTTAACAGAACCGAAAATCTTACCAGTTGTACTAGTTTTAGCACCAATAGATAAGCTTACAGCTTCAAGTTTTTTAGCAAGCTCAAGAGCTTCGTTTTTGATTTTCTCCTGCTTATGAGCACTTTGTCTCATGTTTTCAGCATGCATTTTTCTAGCAGACGGTGTCGCTAGAGTTGCCATACCTGTAGGAATCAAGTAATTTCTTCCGTAACCATTCTTAACAGTTACGATATCATTTTTATACCCTAAAGTATGGATATCTTGTTTTAAGATGATTTCCATTTGGTTTCCTCCTTCTTTAAAAGATTATTTCATCATGTCAGTTACGTAAGGTAGAAGAGCAATGTGACGAGCACGTTTTACTGCAGTTGCTACCTTTCTTTGATATTTTAAAGAAGTACCAGTGATACGACGTGGTAAAATCTTTCCTTGCTCGTTTAAGAATTTCTTCAAAAATTCAGGATCTTTATAATCGATGAATTTGATTTTGTTCTTCTTGAAACGACAGTACTTTTTCTTTTTGATCTCAACCGTTGGGGGAGTCAAATATCTAATTTCTGATTGATTTTGTGCCATGACTATTTCTCCTCTTTAGATGCTTTAAGGTTTCCTTTTCTTTTTATTGAATACTCGAATGCGTATTTGTCAAGTCTGAAAGTTAAGAAACGAATGACTTTTTCATCACGTCTGTAATTAAGTTCCAATTTCTCGATAGTGTCGCCTGGAGCTTCAAATTGAAGCAATTGGTAAAAACCAGTGCTTTTTTTCTGAATAGGATAAGCCAATTTGCGCAATCCCCAATTCTCTTCATTTGTAATCTTACCACCACTCTCGATGATAACGGCTTTGAATTTTTCCGCCGCTTCCTTTACCTGAGCTTCAGATAAAACGGGAGTTACAATGAAAACGGTCTCATAATGATTCAACATAATTTAAAAATGTTTAATTAATAAACTAATAATTAATAGTTTTACTAAGCCGCAAAAGTAATCAATCTTTTTTGATATTCAAAACCCTATTATAGCTTAAGTTTTAACATCAATTTATTTTTTTTTCGAGTTCTAATATTTTTTTTGAGTCTCGCTTATTTTTCATTAAATTGTATAGTGAACTTAATGATAAGAAAATCATTTGTTAGGTCTTTAATTAAGCTTGAGTTTTACAACTAATACACTGTTTGTTTAAATACTAATAGTTCCATTATTCTCAGTCGTAATGGTAATAGGATTTGAATATAAACCCTTTATAAATCGACACGCATGAAAGACAGGATTATAACTTTAGCAACTTACAGCTATTCCAGGGCTCATTTACTGCAAGGATGTTTGGAATCACAGGGTATTGAATGTTTCCTGAAAAACATCAACTTATTACAGTCAGCCATTGGCGGTGGAGTAAAGGTTCGGATTCGGGAAGAGGATTTAATTAAAGCCTTAAAGGTCATTGAAGATTTCAAATTAAGTTATGTTGAGAAAGATGAGGACAAAGTTGTGCATGGTTCTGTGATGGAATTAAACCGCATCATGGTTCCTGTTGATTTTTCAGATTCAACCCCTCGTATTTGTGATTATGCCTACAATTTAGCAGTAAAATTTCATGCAGATATCCTGTTGTTTCATACCTATTTTGCTTCTGCTATCGAGACGGTGCCCTTCTCGGATAGTTATACCTATAATGCTACGGTAGTTGAAGTTCTCGCTGAGGTAGAAAAAAATGCCAAAATGAAGATTAATGAATTAAAGGATTATTTAAATGCCAGGATTAAAAAAGATAAAGTGGATGGTGTTGAAGTGGATGTAGCTTTGTCGGGAGGTATTGCTAGTTCCGAAATTATTAGCATGACTAAAGAATACAGGCCAGATTTATTAGTAATGGGATCTCGTGGTGAGACTGCTGGAACCTCAAATCTGCTTGGCTCCGTTGTTTCTTCAGTAATTGATAATATTGATGTTCCGATGTTGATTTTATCTGATAGAGGTGAGAACCCTGATTTGGATGAGATTAAAGAGGTGATGTATGCGACTGATTTTGATAAAGCTGACTTCAAAGCTATTGCGACATTGAAATATATTACAGAACCGTTCTTTATGAATATTCACTGTGTTCATTTTGAAAAGGAAGAAGACGAACATCCTCTTGAAGAGCATCGTATGGATATTCTACGCAAGTATCTTAAACGATCGCTTGGTGATGATACTGTGAAGTGTCATATTTTTAAAATTGAAGACAAGATGAAGGGGATTGAATCCTATGTTCGGGATCATAATATTGGTATGATTGCTATTAAGGCTAGAAAACACAACTTACTTGAGCGCTTATTTTTCGGTCAGATGTCGCGTAAGCTTTTTGTAAAAACACATATGCCAATTTTAATATTTCATTAATAACCATTGAACCTTTATTTTTCAGCTTCAAAGCTTAAAGCTATCGAAGATCTTTTTCTTCGATAGCTTTTGTTTTTTTGATTTTAGAATAAGCCTTCTGTAGAAAGATAGCGTTCCCCAGTATCGTAATTAAAAGTAAGAATCCTTGCCTCTGAACCAAATTCATCCTTTTTCTTGGCTACGGCAGCAAGAGATGCACCTGTTGATATGCCTGCTAAGATTCCTTCTTCCTTAGCCAAAGATCTAACCATTGAGAAAGCCTCTTCTTGACTTACTTTTATAACGCCATCAAGAACAGATTCATTAAGGTTTTCGGGAATAAATCCAGCACCAATTCCCTGAAGAGGATGTGGGCCAGGAGCTCCACCGCTAATGACAGGAGAAGCTTCGGGCTCAACTGCAAATACTTTCAAATTTGGGAATTTAGCTTTAAGAATTTCACCAACTCCTGTAATGTGCCCACCAGTTCCAACTCCAGTAACCAGGTAGTCGATACCATCTGGAAAATCAGCAATGATCTCTTGAGCTGTTGTTTGTCTATGTATTTCAACATTAGCTTCATTGTCAAATTGTGATGGCATCCAGCTGTTGGCATTGGCTTTTATGAGCTCCTCTGCTTTTGATATTGCACCTTTCATTCCCAGTTCACGGGGTGTTAAAACAAACTCTGCGCCATAAGCTGACATTAGCTTTCTACGTTCAACAGACATGGATTCAGGCATGACTAGAATTAGTTTATACCCCTTGACTGCTGCAACCATTGCTAAGCCAACTCCTGTATTGCCAGATGTTGGTTCAATGATAGTTGCCCCTTTCTTAATAATGCTCTCTTTTTCAGCTTGTTCAATCATCGATAGAGCAATTCGATCTTTAATGCTACCTCCGGGATTATTACGTTCTAATTTAATCCAAGCATTAGTCTTTTGACCTAGGATTTTGTTGATCCTTATAACAGGAGTTTTTCCAATGGTCTCTAAAATATTGTCTAATTTCATCTGTTTATATATTTATAAGTTTGTGTTTTATAATTCTATATTTGAAAGTCAATGATGTTGTTCTCATTGATACTTGACCTGACTTTAATTTTATGTGTGTGATATGCCAATGAATTGGAGTCGACACTTGACGTTAGCCAAACATTACCACCAATTACACTATTCCGACCAATAATGGTATCTCCTCCAAGGATTGTTGCATTCGAATATATAATGACATTATCTTCAACAGTTGGGTGACGTTTCTTTTTAGCTAAACTCTTTTTTACTTGCAATGCTCCAAGAGTGACACCCTGGTAAATTTTCACATGATCTTTTATAATGGCTGTCTCACCAATAACGACACCTGTACCATGATCAATAAAAAAAGATTCTCCAATTCGAGCTCCCGGATGAATGTCTATTCCAGTTTTAGAATGGGCATATTCACTCATTAGCCTGGGAATAATAGGAATATTGGCTAGATAGAGTTCATGACTAAGTCGATAAACCATGATGGCAAAAAAGCCAGGATAGGAGACTATGACTTCACCAAGATTTCTTGCTGCAGGATCGAAATTCTGAATAGCTTGTGCATCCAATAAAAGTGCCTTGTACACCTTCGGGAGGTTTAGCATAAACTGTTTTGATAAATCATCAATTGGCTTGTTGAGTTCCCGTTTTACAGGAAGAAGTAGTAGTTTTAAATGCGTTTCTAATTGTACTAAAAGAGCCTCCTGAGCACAGTGACTTTTTGAACGACGAGCACTGATTGGGAATAAGGTGTTCATCGCTTCTTCAACAAAGGTTTGAGTTAAGTCTCTGCTTGGAAGATCCAGTTCGTTGATTTCGCGTGAAGCTTGAAGTTCTTCCATAACTTTTGTTAGATAATTCATTCTTGGATGATTATAAAATATAAATTGAAAAGGAGAATTTGAGGTGCAGCCAAGCTGCCCATTTAAATTGAGAGTCTATAGAAAGAATACTGTTCTACAGAACTAACAACAAGGGGTACAACAACAGCAACAACAATTCATGTTACTGGTCGAAAAAGATGTGTTTGATTTGAAAGAAGTCAAAAATGTGTGTGCAGTCAGATTCACCTCAAAAGAAACTTGAGGTGTAGAAAATGATGCGATATGACTGTTATACTCTTTCATAAGGAAATAAATACTGAGTCAAATCTAAGGAATATTTATATATAAAATACTCCTTTGTCCGAATTGTTTTGCAAACTGTTATTAAACTCAGTTGAAATAGAGCGAATCTAAGATTAAATATTCACTTTAAGGGCCATTGATTTAAAAAGGCACCACACAGTTTCACCTTGTGTTAGTTTTAGTTTTTGGCGAGAAGTTTCAGTAATAGTTACAAGGAGTTTGAAGCCTACATCAACAAGGCAGTATGTTTGGTTACCATGTTTGATAATTTGTAATATTATTCCTTCAAGTTGGTTTCGAATGGAGACATGTTCTACCTCATGCAGAGCAATAGCAATGTCTTCGGGACGGAGAGATACATGAATCTCATCATCCAATTCGAAGTGTTGCAATTGCTTTTTTCTTTTAATGCTGATTATTCCTTTATTTGTTTTTTTACTCAGCTCAAAATAATCGGTATCAATATGTTCAATTTTGAATGGAATCATGTTAATCAAACCTGATTCTTTCATGATATCGATTAGTAAATCATTTTCGATTAAATCAAAATAATTACCCTGAGCTAAAATCTGACCATCCTTAACTAGCAAAAGCTTTTGGCTCAAACTTAATAAATCAGGTAGATCGTGACTAACAACCAAGATAGGCAGTTTTAGTCTCTGGTTAATTTTGATTAAAAATGGAATAATCTGTTGACGCAGTGATGTGTCAAGAGCAGAAAAAGGTTCATCCATTAGCAACAGACGCGGGGAAGAGAGAAGGCTACGTCCAATAGCAACACGTTGCTTTTCACCACCTGACAACTGCCTTGGTAATTTATTTAAGAGTGATTCTATTTCGAGCAGTTCAACGATCTCACTAAGCTTAAACTGTTGCTGACTTACTTTGATATATTTGGTTGCAAAAAGTAAGTTCTGACGAACATTCATATGAGGGAAAAGGCGGCCTTCCTGAAAGACATAGCCTATTCGTCTTTTGTGAGATGCTGTGAATTGTTTCGTTTTGCTATTATCAAGAATATCATCACCAATTGTAATTTGTCCTTCATCCAACTTTTCCAACCCAGCTATCAACTGTAAAAGGCTTGATTTTCCAGCTCCTGAAGCACCAAAGATACCTGTGATTCCATCTGTGAAATCAGTTTGCATGTCCAGGTTGAAATTATCTCTAGACCATTTTATATCGATAGAAAGTGCTGTCATGCTTTATGTTTGCGATGATGTAGATTTTTAACCAATAATTCCGATCCAGCCATGGCGATGAATGAAAATATAACCGCTATAATTAGAAGGCGAAAGGCAGTTGTTTCCTGTCCAGGAATCTGTATCGCAGAATATAAGGCTAAAGGTAAGGTTTGAGTTTCTCCAGCAATATTACCTGCAAAGATAATGGTTGCACCAAACTCCCCCAATGAGCGAGCAAAAGCTAAAATAAAACCAGAGATAATGCCAGGAAGTGCCAAAGGTAAA
>NZ_JBFFKR010000188.1:0-6700 GCF_041555295.1 Ancylomarina sp.
AATGATTTATTTGTTCTTTATTCGGGCTACATCCAATAATGATTACAAAAAAAAATGAAATTAAAATCTGTGTTATTTTCATTGTGTGTGGCTTTTTTAGCAATTTTTTATAACGGTCTTGCTAAGTTTCGTGGGCGATTTCAAAGAGTAATCTTATCAAAACGCAAATAAGCAAGCCGAGTGAAATTGTTTATATTTTTGAACAAACCAATTGTATTGGCTTGCTGGTGTTTCTAAATTGTACTAAACTCTCGAACTGCTTATCAGCGCCCATGAAATTTAGCTTTTGTTGGGCGTTCGTTTTTTTGCATTTTCAATTTCAATTAATAATAATTCACCCTCAGATTTTGTCATGAATTTTCCTGCTAAAATCTTCTTTTTTCCAGAAGTTTTTATTTCAATTTTATAATCAGAATACCCAAGGATTCCATAAGAATTTCCTGTATTTCTGTCTCTTAAATCAATAAGTTCAATATTTATAATATCGTCAAAAACAATATGCTTTTTAGTCTTAATTCCGAACAATTCTTGAATGTATATAATATCATTTTCTCTTAAAAAAAATGATTCTTTGCCCACCATATCCCACATGGCTCTAAAATTTCTAAACATTGCCCATGCTAGCAACAGCCAAAAAAGAATCAATGTTACATTAATACCCTCTGCATTAGATATTATACCACCAATTAAAATGACTGATATGACTATGGAAAGAATTATCCATATCGTTGGGAAAAAGTAATTTGGATTATGCGTCAAATAAAATTCTTTATAATTTCCGGTTTCCATTTATTGTTCTTTTTCTTAATTATCTAGTGAGTAATACAAAACTTAAATTTAATCTTTTGTTGCTTTGAATGAGTAAATGACGCCCAACGTATGTGTAAAGTACTATGTACTTTATATTACTTATCTGTGTTGTTTTGTAAGTTGTTGGTATCCTTTGCAATACCCTCTGTTATTGTGTCTAAAGGGCTTTTGATTTTTGCAAGAGATCTTTTACTTACGTGGGTGTAAATTTCTGTTGTTTTGCTCGATTCATGTCCTAAAATTGTTTGAATGTAACGTAAATCTGTTCCTTGTTCTAATAAATGTGTTGCAAATGAATGTCGTAACATATGTGGTGTAACATGTTGTTTCACTCTTGCTAATTTTCCTGCTTTTACCACTATTCTTAATACTGAAACAGGAGCGTATTTTGCTCTGTTTTTTCCTTCAAAAAGATAGTAGTTTGGATTATAAATTTCAAGATACTTTTTTAAAACGATAGATAAGGATTCTGATAAGATTGTGGTTCTATCCTTTTTTCCTTTTCCTGAATTTATGAAAATTAATTTTTTATCAAACCAAATATCCTGCTTCCTCAAATTAATTAGCTCTCCTCGGCGTAAACCTGCCGAATATATAGTAGCGAGTATTGCTTTATGCTTTAGGTTAGTTGTAATTTTCAGCATGCTTAAAATTTCTTGTTCAGAAATTACCTTTGGTAAGCTGCGTTGCTTTTTAGGACGATCGATATGATAGAATTGTTTTGCCTGGCCAAGAACTTTTTCGTAATAAAATTTTATCGCATTAATTCTTTGGTTCTGTTGGCTGGTCGATATTTTTTGCTTTTCAATTAAATCAAGCAGGTAATCGTTAATATCCTCAGGCGTAAATTCCTTTAAGTCTTTATGAGGGAATGCGGTTTGAAAATCTCTAAAATATTTACTGTAAACTTTTATTGTACTATCGCTATATCTAACTCTTTTAAGCTTTTCTAAATAACCATGGGGGAGTTGAACAACTTTCTTTGTTTCAGCCTTTCCTTCTATTATAATTTCATAGGTGGGAGAGAAGACCGTCTTAAATTTCTTATAATCAAATTGATCTCTTGCTACCCACCAGCATTTCTTGCTGGAACTCCATTGGGCAGGAAAACTTTTTTTTAACAAATCAATTATTTTATTGTCAAAATCAAATTTTACAAGAACAACAGCCTTATTCCTGTGCCTACTTGCCGATAAATGAATTTTGGTTTGCATAAAATAGCTTGTGGTGAATTTCCATCTCGAATATAAGCATTGCCCAATATTAAACAAAATAGAATGCATGTAAATAAGAATACCTGCAACATTCGCATGTTGCAGGTGCTCTCATTTTTATTACAAAATTATTGAGTCTCTGAAATTCAGATACTCTTTAGGGGCGGGGTAAAACTGAATTTCATTTTTGTGAAGAATACTTAACTTTTGGGGCGAAGCACCCTTTGTTAACGCCGAATTCATTACAAAACAATAACTCTAGATTTCACTTACCGAATTATTTTCTGCTGCAACCTCTCTTTTACGACTTGCTGGGTCAACAATCATTCTGGCAGTTTTATACGCCAAATAAAACTCTTTATCCTCATTAAAAATTTCCATTAAAGGATCTATTTCATTGCTCAATAGTGTCTGTATCTCGTCAACTTTCTCTTCAGTCAACTCATTTAAGGTTTTGCGTTCACTTATTAATTCTCGAGGTTCAGATATTACGGTTTCAAAATCACTTATTTCTGTAGAAAGTTCCGTAATCAAATCCTCACTAATACCATAATTAAGCAAATCAGCAGCAATGGGGCTAACGCGATCCAATAAATTCTTTGCATAATTAAGAATTTCCTGATGGCGAAGTTCATAATCCAATGCACTCTTCGAATTAATAATGAAGTTACTTAGGTTTTCGTTTTTAGTCATGTAAGCAAATACCTTAAGCACATTACTAACTTTAAATACCACCTCAACAAGTTCGGCACGAGTTATATTTTTATTACCAGCCGTTTTACTGGGAATACTACCTGCATTTTTTACCAATTCATTGGTCTCACTAATCAGTTGAAGGAGTCGTGTTTGCATGCTCCCAATCACTGGGATTACCATTAACTTGTCTGTATTTTTTGTTAAGAACTGTAAGACTTGATAATGTGCATTGCGCTTTGCTGTAATTGATTTTTTCATTTTTGTTTTCTTGGTTGATAATTATTTTTTTTTCGAACACTGAAATTATGAAAAGTTACGAACTGAACAAAATAAATTCATTAAAAATGTTGATAACAAAAAATATTCTTAATGCTACATATAGTATTGTTTGTTATCATTGCCTAGTAATTGGCGTGTTGGGTGTGTGTACACTGTGTGGGTAGTAATTCTTGCGTAAATGTTCAGGTGCTTGTATAACCGATTTTATTGTAAAAACAACTACTCTTTAGGGTAGTTTTATAAATGCTTATGTAATGGCTTATGCCGGTTTGGCAAAGATTTATTTTAACCCTGTCCGTTTCCAAGTCATTCAGGATTACTTTCAAGTCAATCAAGCATGCCTCCATGTCAATCAGGTTTCATGTTAGGTCAATCTGGTAACCTGATATGTCAATCAGGTTTCATGTCAGGTCAATTTGGTAGCATGCCATGTCAATCAGGTATGTATTCAAGCTAATCAATTTAGTTTCCAAGTCAATTAGGCATCATATCAGGTCCATCTGAAACCTTGTCATCTCAATCAGGTTTGCATTCAAGTCTATCTGGTTTGGTTTTAGATCCATTAGGTTTGCTTTCAAGCCACTCTGTTTAGACCCCAAGTCAATCGATTTATGTTTCCTAAAAAGCATCCCATTCTTTAGTTAAAGCTTTCTGCTTTTTTTGTACTTTAGTCGCTGAATTGAAAATGAAAAATTATTAATGATGAATTGTGATTTGATTCACTCATAATTTATAACTCCTAATTCATAATTAAGCATGAGTTTTAAGTCGATATTTAAATCTGCAATACCATATCTGGCCTCAATAATCATCTTCCTAATAATAGGATTTATCTATTTTCAACCCGTTCTCGAGGGTAAGCAGTTGCGCAAAGGCGATTCTTTAAATGCCTGGGGTGGAAAAAAAGAGATTATCGATTTTCGAAATGCCACTGGGGAAGATCCACTTTGGACCAACTCTATGTTTGGAGGCATGCCCGCTTATCAAATTAATGTCGACTATCAGGCAAAAGATATGTATTTTTTCAAGCAGCTGATGGAGCTTCATACACCCGATCCGGTGCGCTACCTGTTGTTATACCTTATCGGATTTTATATTCTAATGCTTTCGCTGCGAGTTAACCCCTGGCTCGCTATAGCTGGGGCAGTCGCCTATGCATTTTCAACCTATTTTATCATCATCATAGGTGCCGGTCATCTCTGGAAAGTGAATGCACTAGCCTTTATTCCGCCTGCTTTGGGTGGAATTCTCATGGTTTTCCGTGGACGCTACCTTTGGGGTGGTCTGCTCGCAACTTTCTTCCTGATTTTGGAACTCTATTCCAATCACATTCAAATGACTTACTATTTTGCCATCATGGTTTTCTGTTTGGTGATATTCGAATTCTACCACCGATTCAAGCAGAAAGAACTGAAGCAATTCTTCAGAGCTATCGCGGTGCTTTTAGCCGCTTCCTTTATCGCTATTGGAGTGAATAATACCAACCTTTACAATTCATACGAATACAGTAAATCGACCATCCGTGGCAAGTCAGAACTCACTATTGGTGATAAAAACAATAAAACCGCTGGGCTCGATAAAGATTATGCAACCCAATGGTCATATGGTCTTCAGGAGACTTTGAGTTTGCTTATTCCTAATGTAAAAGGGGGAGCGGGTTCGCCACAAGAGGCTGTTCAAATTGTGAATTACGTAAGCGGTGGTCAGATTAAAAAAGTTGACGACTATTATGCAATGGAGCAAGTTGATAACCACCATTACTGGGGCAATCAACCCTTTACGTCAGGTCCTGTTTATGTGGGTGCCTTGCTGATGTTCCTATTTGTTATGGGACTGTTTATCGTTCCGGGACGATTGAAATGGGGCTTGTTAACGGCAACCATTTTGTCCATTATGCTCTCGTGGGGGCATAATTTCCAGGCTCTTACCAACTTCTTTTTGGATTACGTGCCGCTTTACAACAAATTCCGTGTGGTATCGTCTATACTGATTGTGGTGGAACTTTGTGTGCCGCTCTTGGCCATACTAGCTGTTAAAAAAATTATTGAAGAACCCGAAGTTCTAAAACGTAAAATTGCTTTTGGTTCATTCAAGCTGAATATTGGAATTATACCTCTAGCCTTAACGGGTGGCTTGGCTTTACTCTTGTATTTAGTGCCTAATTTAGGTTTGGATTTTATGAGTGATATTGAGAATAACTATCTGGCTCAAATTAAGTCGGCCAATCCAGATGCAATAGGGTTTATTTCTCAGATACATACCGATTTAATCGATGCACGTATCTCTATCTTCAGAGCAGATGCCTTGCGTTCAATCGCATTTATAGCCTTGGGAGCTGCATTATTGTTCCTGTTCTATCGTAAGATGATAAATACCAAGCTGATGATTTTGGCGCTGATCGTTTTAATTGTAGCCGACCTTTGGCCAGTGAACAAACGTTACCTCAACAACGACAGCTTTGTCGCTAAAAAGGATATGAAGTTGGCCTTTAATCCGACTCAAGCAGACTATGAGATTCTGCAAATGGAATTGAAAAATCATCCTGAATTGGGAGCGACACTTCAAAAAGCTGCTGCTGATTATAAAAAAGAAAACCGAAAAGCCAATCAGTACGAAACGATTGCCGCACAATTGTGGGCTTTAAATATGAATTCGAATTATCGTGTTTACAATAAAACGGCTGGAACTTTCCAGAATTCGAGTACATCCTATTTCCACAAATCGATTGGAGGTTATCATGGGGCTAAACTACGACGCATACAGGAGCTTTACGATTTCCATATCGAGAAAGGAAATGACAAGGTCCTAAACATGCTAAATGCGCGTTATGCAATTGTCCCTAAAAAAGAGGGAGGCAGCCAAGCTGTCTACAATCCTGATGCTTTAGGTTGTGTTTGGTTGGTTTCAAGCTTTAAGATGGTTGATAATGCCGATGAAGAAATTATGAGTTTGAATGCATTCGATCCTGCCAAGGAGCTGATTGTCGACAAGCGTTTTGCTGATCAGCTCAAAGGATTTACAAGTCGTGCTGACAGCTTGTCTATTATTAAGATGACGCATTATGCACCTAATGGCATTCAGTACGATTATCAATCAAATGTTGAGCAACTAGCTGTATTCTCAGAGATTTATTACCAGCCAGGCTGGAATGCCTATATCGATGGTAAACTAAGTCCTCACTTTAGAGCAAACTATGTGCTCAGAGCGATGAAGGTGCCAGCAGGCAAGCATAAAATTGAATTCAAATTCGAACCCAAAGCTTTTTATGTGGGCGAGAAAATCTCCTTGGTCAGTATGATTCTCTTTTTCGCCATGGCTTTAGGTGCTTTGGCTTGGACTTTAAAATCAAATAGAAAAGCGACTAGCGATGAGTCATAAACTCAGTAAGACACAGCGATTCCTGAATTTTATGCAGAAAATTGTTTTTCTGCATATGCTCATCTTTGTCCTTCGTAATTTCTACTATCTATTAGAGAAATTGGTGAGGAAGGATAAGAGAATTGCCCTGTTTTTCCTGACCGAGAAGTATTATTACGACAACTCGAAATACCTTTTTGAATATATGCGCCAGAAGGATGATTTCAAACCCATCCTTTTTACAGCAAACAAAACCTTGTACGCTGCCTTGCAAGAGAAATTCCCGGGCGAAGTGGTTTATGCCTGGTCCTTAAAAGGTCTATTCCTTTTTCTACGTACGAAGA
>NZ_JBFFKR010000189.1:0-6678 GCF_041555295.1 Ancylomarina sp.
AATGATGCTTTGGTTATTCATTTAACTCTTGTTCCATACTTAGCAGCATCAGGAGAACTAAAAACAAAACCAACTCAACACTCCGTAAAGTCACTTTTGGAAACTGGTGTTCAACCAGATGTATTGGTATTAAGAACTGAGCATGAACTTTCTTCTGATATTAGAAGAAAAGTAGCTTTATTCTGTAATGTTGATCCAAGAGCTGTTATCCAATCTATCGATGTGGAAACGATCTACGATGTGCCATTGAAAATGCGTGAAGAAAAACTTGATGCTATCGTTCTTGAAAAACTAGGGTTATCATCAGAAGGTGAGCCAAAGCTTAAAGAATGGACGACGTTTCTGAAAAGACATAAGAATCCAAAGTCAGAAGTTAGTATCGGATTAGTTGGTAAATATGTAGAGCTTAAAGATGCTTACAAATCAATTGCCGAAGCTTTTATTCACGCTGGTGCGACTAATGAATGTAGAGTTAATTTGAAATGGATTCACTCTGAAAAATTGACAGATGCAAACTATAAAAACGAGCTTAAAGACCTTAAAGGTATTCTAGTCGCTCCTGGCTTTGGTCACAGAGGTATGGAAGGTAAAATTCTTGCCGTAAAATATGCACGTGAAAACAACGTTCCTTTCTTGGGGATTTGTTTGGGTATGCAAGTTTCAGTTATTGAGTATGCACGAAATGTACTAAAACTTGACGATGCTGATTCATTGGAGATGAACCCTCAGACACATAATCCTGTAATCAACCTGATGGAGGAACAAAAGAATGTGACTGAAAAAGGTGGAACCATGCGTTTGGGTGCATATGAGTGCGAGTTGAAAGAAGGTTCTAATTGTGCTAAGGCTTATAAGAAATTAGACATTTCGGAACGTCACCGTCATCGTTACGAGTTCAATAACGACTACCTTAAGCAGTTTGAAGCTGCGGGCTTAAAAGCGACAGGTTTTAACCCTGAAACTGGTCTAGTTGAAGTTGTTGAGATTGAAAATCATAAATGGTTTGTTGGTGTTCAGTTCCATCCAGAATATAAGAGTACCGTTTTAAACCCTCACCCACTTTTTGTTGAGTTTGTGAAGGTAGCGAACAGTGACAAATAATATAAAATTATCAATAAGATAGATTGTGAAATTCAATTTTGCATGATGCAATTTTAGTAGAGCAGTTTTTAAAACAAACTGCTCTCACATAGTCTATCTAAACAGAAACGAATAAATGGATAAAAATTCAATTTGGGGATTAGTCATTATTGGGGCCATTTTGATTGGGTATACTTACCTAACCAAACCATCGGCTGAAGAATTAAAGGCAATCAAAACCCACGACTCTATTGCCAGAGTTGAACAAGCACGTGATCAGCAATTAGAGACTGAGAGATTTACTGCTATGAAAGCCATCGAGGCAGAAAAGCAAAAAGATCCGACACATCTGCAAGAAACCTTTGGTGTATTTTCATCAGCGGCTGCTCAAAAAGAAGAATTTATCACTCTTGAGAACAAACTTGTTAAGATTAAGGTAAGTACTAAAGGTGGGCGTATTTATTCGGTTCAGCTTAAAGATTACCAAACTCACGATTCATTACCATTAATCCTTTGGGAAGGTGATAAAAATCGTTTTGGCATGAATTTCTATGCAGATAACAAGCCGATTGACACTCAAGATTTATTCTTTACATCTGATGCTGGATTTGAGAACATTGATGCGAGCTCACAGCAGAAGACTTTAAACATGAAGCTTAAGGCTAATGACGATCAATACCTTGAATACGTCTACACCTTAGCTCCAGATAGCTATATGCTTGACTTTGATATCAAAGTTATTGGTCTAAACAATATTATTGCTCGTAACCAAAGCAACCTAACATTCACCTGGCAAGCCGATATTTACGGTAAAGAAAAAGGTCGTAAGAATGAGAACATGTACTCGGCTCTTTATTATAAATTTAATGGAGATGATGACGATGCTGTCGAGAACTTAAATGTTGGAGGTGAGGATGAAGAAGACCTTACAACTCAGGTTAAATGGATTGCATTTAAGCAACAATTCTTTACTTCAGCTCTTATCGCAAAAGACAACTTCAAAGGCATAAAACTGAAGTCTGTAGATATGGATGAGAATTCGCCTATATTGAAGAACTTCTCTGCTGAGATTTCTCTTCCATATAGTGGGGATGTGAAAGAGAGCTATCCAATGCAGTTCTATTTTGGTCCAAACCATTACAAAACGCTTCGCAAATACGGTAAGGATATCCAACTAGAAGAAGTAATTGATTTAGGCTGGGGTATCTTTGCTTGGGTCAATAAATACTTCGTGATTGAAATTTTCAACTTCCTTGAAAAGTACATGGGTAATTATGGTCTAATTATTTTGATTCTGACTATTATTATCAAATTGATTTTATCTCCTCTTACCTATAAGTCGTACTTATCAACGGCAAAAATGAGAGTTCTAAAGCCTCAGATTGATGCCATAAACGAGAAAATCCCCAAAGACAAATCAATGGAGCGCCAGCAAGCGACCATGGCTTTGTATAAAAAAGCGGGGGTCAACCCGATGGGTGGTTGTTTACCAATGGTGGTTCAGTTCCCTATTTTGATTGCTTTATTCCGATTTTTCCCTGCATCCATTGAGCTTCGTCAGAAAAGTTTCCTTTGGGCATCTGACTTATCATCTTATGACGCTATTGTAACCTTACCTTGGCATATTCCAATGTATGGTGACCATATCTCTTTATTCTGTATTTTGATGGCAGTGACTAACTTGGTTTACACTAAAATGAATGGTCAGATGACAGCTGGTAACCAGCAAATGCCAGGTATGCAGGCTATGATGTATTTAATGCCAGTGATGTTCCTTGTATGGTTCAATAACTACGCATCAGGTTTATCATACTACTACTTTATTGCAACCCTATTTACAATTGTTCAAACTTGGGCTATTCGTAAATGGATGGTTGATGACAATAAGGTGTTGGCTATGCTTGAAGCATCGAAGAAAAAGCCCGTTAAGAAATCAAAATTCCAACAGCGATTAGAAGATGCTGCAAAGAAAAAAGGTTTCAACGCTAAAAAATAACACTTGCTTAATAGGCATAAAAAAAGAGTCTCAATTGAGACTCTTTTTTTATGCCTATTATTTTATTTAAGAATAGACATCCAAATAATTATTCATTTCAGATACTTATTTCCTTTCAGTTTTATGAATAAAGAAAAGCGTCGTACCTCCCAATAGGAATATAATACTTCCTGCAAAGATTAAGGCTTCACCAATGCTGAAATGGTCGCTATACCATCCTAAGAAGGGTGCGATAATGGCAAATAGGATACGGATAATAAAGTTACGTAATGAAAGTACAGTAGCACGCATATCCGATGTTGTAATTCTATTGATATAATCCTTGAGAATGGGCGTAGCAATCCCCCTGATGATATAAAAATAGAAGAGGCACACAATACCCAATTGTGTGGTCATGACCCCGGATAAAATAAAACCAGAGGAAAGTCCGATGACAATCAACAATGATGTCCCAACTTTACCCAAACTGCTCTCAATTCGATGTGCAAATAAGGCCGTAAAACCAACCGTCAAATTCAAAAGAGTCCAGATCACACCAATTCGGCTCACATCCATATCAAACTGCTTTAAATAGGGTTGTACAAACCAAGCAAGGGCAAGTGTAGCACAGCCAAAAATAGACGAGTAGAGAATATTTAACCTCAACTGAAGGTTTTCCCACAAAGCATATCGAACGACCTTTAGAATGTGTATAAAGCCACCCTTTGGCTTAAGATCACTTCTTTCTACCTCCATTAACATCATAGAAGAAGGTACAGCCATAAAAGCGATAAAAATTTGGAATATAAAGGGCGTTCGTAAACTGATTAGAGCAAGACTCCCTCCTGCGATTCCTGCAAGAGCCTCAGCAAAATTACCCACCGACATCATTCGACTCTCCTGCTTCAAATAAGTTCCCTCCTTTTTATCCTGCAATAAACTATCGTAAAGTAATGCAGAATCGGCTCCTGAAATAAAACTGGACCCTATACCCAAAACGAGCTCTGCAATCAAAAAGCCATAAAAATCGGAACTGAAACTGTAAACAACAAAACCCAAACAGCCTAATACACTCCCTAAAATTAAAGTCTTCTTCCTCCCCCATATGTCAGCAAAGTAACCCGATGGAATTTCCATGATAACAACAGCAACAGAATAAAAAGCTTTTAGAGTTAAAACATTCTGCATACTCAATCCATTTTCCTGATAAAATAGGACAATGATAGGCATGGTTAGCATGAACCATTTTGCCAACTTGATAATATAGAGTTTGGGGATATTAGAAGAATAGCTCCTGGCCATAGGTCCTTTTATTTTATCTTTTGCATTCGAAAAAGCTCGAAGCATGCGAATTTAATAAAGGGAAGGTCGAAAACAGACATGTATTTGAAAAAAAATAAAGAAAAATATGAAAATAGATATTCTGACAGTTAGAGATTTAGCTTAGACTTACTGTAAACCCTGAGAAAAAAGGACAAAATAAGTTGTGTGAGACAATAATTAATCCCTATATTTGCATCGCAATTAAGGAAAAATGGTCCAGTAGCTCAGTTGGATTAGAGCAATAGCCTTCTAAGCTATAGGTCCCAGGTTCGAGCCCTGGCTGGATCACTTTATTTTTTTTGCAACAATACATTTATAGGATGGTCCAGTAGCTCAGTTGGATTAGAGCAATAGCCTTCTAAGCTATAGGTCCCAGGTTCGAGCCCTGGCTGGATCACAAAGACGACACAAAAGTGTCGTCTTTTTTGTTGCATACCCCCGCCAAACCTACTATCTTTAGGTGTTGTATCGAATTTCTGATACACAAAGAAAACGTTTCTTTTAACACATTTGCAGTACCCGTGTAGTACCGAGCACAATACCCACTTTAGTACCCGTTTTAATACCCAACAATACCCATATATGAAAGCGAGCTATAAAATTGTCTATAATCGTAAAGGGAAATTGAACAAAGAAGGCAAAGCACTTCTTCAGCTTCAAGTTTATTTGCAAAAAAAACAGCGATTCTTCTCTACTGGTATTTACCTGATCCCGAAACAATGGGATGAATCAAAAAGGCAAATCAAGAACCACCCTAATCAAATCCGACTAAATAAACAATTACGAGATTTAATCTCAGGACTTGAAGATTTTGAAATAAAGGTAGCTGAAGAAAAAAAGAATTTCGGTTTTGCCCATATAGATAATTACCTATCGGGTGACGTAGATATGGAGTTTATAGAGTTTTGCGAAAATGAACTCGACCAAGATGCTACAAAGAAATACAGCACATACCGAGCCATTAAATCTAAACTCGAAACCCTTAAGACATTTGGGTTATTCCAAAGCTTTCACGATATCGATTACACCAATATTGAGAAACTTGACAATTGGTTAAGAAGACAAGGATTAGCAGATGCAACCGTATTTAAGTACCACAGCACCATCAAGCAATTCTTAAATATTGCAATCAAGAAAGATTTCTTTCCTGTACAGAATAATCCCTATCTAAAATTCAAACCCAAAGCACCCAAGACTGCAAAGCGTCGTTTCCTCGACAAAGCACAAATTAAAAAACTGAAGGAAAAAGAATTTGCTACAAGTCGCTTATCTGAGATTAGAGATGTTTTTATGTTTTCGATATACACAGGCTTAGCCTACGCTGATATTGCCACATTACGCACCAAAGATCTATACACCGATGATAATGGCGACCGTTGGATATGGCGCGAACGTGAGAAAACATCAAGCGAATACAAAGTACCACTCCTTCCCCAAGCAATTGAGATTCTTAACTCTTACGAACTTGGCAAGCGATTACTACCCGTAAAGACTAACCAAAAGACAAATGAATACTTGAAGGAGATTGCAACACTCTGCGAGATAGAAGAAAATTTAACCTTTCACATGGCTCGACATACCTTTGCAACCACAATTACCTTGAGTAATAATGTGCCAATTGAAACCGTAAGTAAAATGCTAGGGCATTCTGACCTGAAGACAACCCAAATATATGCCAAGGTTGTTGATGAGAAAATGATGAGCGATATGAATTTGCTCAGACAAAAAATGACGGAACAAGATTAAGAAACAAAAACTAGGTTTTTAAAGCTCTTAACGAGATTATTTAATTCATGACTTATTAAGCTTTTCCTTTGAAGAAAGTTTATCCCAATTATCAACACGTATTGGGAATAAAAGCCTTACAAAGCATATCCAATTAATTCTAATTAATTGTAAACATATCTGCACCCTTGTTTTTCTCATTCTGCAAGCTATACCTTTTTTATAAAAATCCCGTAACCTTTATTGGGTTACGGGATTTCTACATTTAAAGCTATCTGCAAAAAAAATATTTAAACAGAAAACTGGATTTCGAGAATCTAAATATCTTCTTCCACCTCAGTATTTGCCATAAAAGCCTGTAAAGAGGTAAATATTTGCATTTGTTCCTCATGAGGCTTAGCAAAAAGGACATAAAGCATTTGTACCAAATACCCTTGTGCATCTGGTTGCATTCTTCTAATTGCCTCAATAATCTGCCTTTCCTGAATATTAAACCCGCTTTCAACCCCCGATAAGCCTTTATCTTTACTAGAAATGAAACTAGTTGCAATCATACCCAGTGTTGACTGGATTGC
>NZ_JBFFKR010000190.1:0-6664 GCF_041555295.1 Ancylomarina sp.
ATTGAGAAGGTACCATACCGTAATCTTTCCACTTTTTCTGCAGCGCTCTAAATTCGTGGAATGGTTTCTCAAACGACTCTTGACCCGATATTAATTGTTTGATTTCGTCAATAATCAATAACTTCTGCTTTAAGTTGTTTTCTTTTTTCTGTTCAAAACTTCTATGAATTTCAGCTTTCTTATCTCTATATTGTTGTAGAAGACCTTTTATTTCAATCTCTTGCTCATCTCTTTCTGGATGAAAATCGCCCTCTAAGCCACCTCCTTTAATAAAAACTCGTTTGGACTCCTCTATACTCGCGTTATGTTTTTTGTAAAAGTGAACCTTGATATTCTGAGCTCTTTCTTTAGAGTCATTATCCAAGTCTGATTCGAGTATCAGTTTAAGCCTTTGTATTAACTCATGCTTTTCCATTAAAGCATAGTCAGGTTTTTCCTGAAGTTCTGTTTCAGTATTCGATTTCAAATTATCGGTATTTAAATCAGAATCGGATTTTTCTTCCTGTATCTGTTCTTCTGATTGATCATGAGAGGCTTCAGCTTGTAATTCAACTTTTGGCTCAGTTTCATTCTCATGTGAGGGTGTAAGATCTTGTTCTTTCATGTTCTTTTTATTGAAAAGTAGGCTAAATGTACCTATTAAATTGACAATATAGAGTTTAGAGGTTTAAACTACTATTACGAATTTAGTTATTAATGTATGAAACATCAAAGAATAATGTGATATATTTATTTGGATAAAGAGTTGGAACAAGCATGGCACAAGCTTTTTAGGGATTGTCTGTCTCTTTATTTGGAATCTGTATTTATCTTTTTTGTAAAAATATACTTCAATTCATTTCCCTAAATTAAGTTTTTTTTGTTTTACTAAGGCTGGATGTCTACTTTTGAGCAAAATTTAGAAAAGATGAGAATTGATATATTAACGGTTGTACCTGAATTATTGGAAAGTCCATTAGACCATTCTATTATTCAAAGAGCTAAAGATAAAGGTGTGGTAGAAATTCACATCCATAACATTCGTGATTTTTCCGAGGACAAGCATAATAAGGTTGACGACTATGCTTTTAGTGGTGGAGCAGGAATGGTTATGCGATTGGAGCCAATAGTTAAGGCAATCGAATATTTGACTGATCAGCGCAAATATGATGAGATTATTTTCACTTGCCCCGATGGTGATCTTTACAATCAGAAAACGGCTAATACCCTTTCATTGAAAGAGAATATCATTATTCTTTGTGGTCATTATAAAGGTATTGATCAGAGAATTCGTGATCATTTTATAAGCAAGGAAATTTCTGTTGGTGATTTTGTTTTAACAGGTGGAGAATTGGCTGCTGCTATTATTATTGATAGTGTTGTACGTTTATTGCCAGGGGCTATGGGTGATGAGACATCTGCTTTAACAGATTCTTTTCAAGATAATTTATTAGCACCACCCTTATATACACGTCCTGCAGAGTATAGAGGTTGGAAAGTTCCTGATATTTTGCTTTCAGGAGATCACAAGAAAATTGAGATTTGGCAAGAAGAGCAGGCTTATAAAAGAACGAAGCAACGTCGTCCTGATTTACTGGATGAATAATAAAAAAAAAGCTGCAAATTTTATTTTGCAGCTTTTCTTTTATGTTAGTAGTTCTCACTTTTCTCTTCGAAATAAGCTTGAGGATGTTGGCAGGCAGGACAGTTATTAGGTGCTTTTGTGCCATTGTGCACATAACCACAATTTCTGCAGTACCAATCTGTTTTTTCTTCCTTTTCAAATACTTTACCTTCCTCAATATTCTTCAATAGTTTCAGGTATCTTTCTTCGTGCACTTGTTCTACTTTAGCAATAGTTTTAAATGCAGAAGCAACTTCTTTGAAGCCTTCTTCTTGTGCAATTCTAGCAAATTCAGGATACAAATCGGTGTATTCCTCGTTTTCGCCCATAGCAGCAGCTTTTAAGTTTTCTGCTGTTGTTGCAATTGACCCAGCTGGGTAAGTTGCTGTGATTTCAACCTCGCCACCTTCAAGGAATTTAAAGAAACGCTTAGCGTGTTGCATTTCTTGCTCAGCCGTCTCTAAAAATAAGGCTGCAATTTGCTCGTAACCTTCTTTCTTTGCTTGCTTTGCAAAATAGGTGTAGCGGCCCCTTGCTTGTGACTCTCCTGCAAATGCTTTCAGAAGATTCTTTTCTGTTTCTGTTCCTTTGATGCTCATACCAATTGAGTTTTGTTATGTTTTCTAATATACAAATATCAAGTTTTTATTAGAAGTATAGAAGCATAAGTACAACTAGCTTTCTAATTTAGAATGGTGTTAAATAGGTGGGTTCTTTTGAGTATATTGATAATAAAAAGAGAAAAATAATTTTGCGTAAAGTATAAAATCTTTGTAACTTCTTTATGCGAATCTATCTCGGTTTGTTCCTCAATTAAATTTCGTTTTTTATGTCTAAACTATATCTCTGGTCGGAGTTTGTGGCATTGTTTTTTGTAATGCCACTTTTGTACTTCTTTGAATTTATTCCAATTCATAAAGGAATTCCATTGGTGCTTGTTTTTATATATTGTTTCGTGGTTATGTATAACAGGAAAACCATATCAAAACGAGTTTTTAGAATTAAATCTTTTTATCCTTTAAAAGAAATTGCCTTCAAGAGTTTATTGCTTCTAGTTATATCTTCTCTATGGGTTTATATTTTTCGAGAAGATGTTTTTTTTCATCTTCCCTTAAATAATTTTTGGTTTTGGCTTTTTATTGTTTTGACTTATCCCATTTGGTCGGCTTTTACACAGGAGTTTATATACCGATTCTTTTTCTATCAACGTTATAGAATCTTATTCGATAGTGTTCTGGTTATGATTTTTGTGAATGCTCTTTGTTTCTCCATGGCTCATATCATTTTTAGAAATTGGGTTGCCTTAGTTTTTACTTTTGTTGGTAGTATCGTTTTTTCACTGACTTATATACGTAGCAAATCTTTAAATGTGGTTTTTATTGAGCATTCTATTTATGGTAATATCTTTTTTACCAATGGATTTGGCATTTTTTTTTACCTTCCTCTTTAGTTTATTTAAAATAAATAAAAATAAGAAGTATATTTATATCTATGAAAATTAGATTTAAATATGCCCTCTTAATGCTAGGCTTTGTATTTTTTGGAATACTGCTTGTGAATTTTGTTTGGGCACAAACCCAAAATAAAATAATGAACGAAAAGCATACCAACTCGCTTATTAATGAAACCAGTCCCTACCTGCTTCAACATGCTCATAATCCTGTAAACTGGTATCCTTGGGGAGATGAAGCCCTACAAAAAGCCCAGGCCGAAAACAAACTCCTTTTAATTAGTATTGGTTATTCAGCCTGTCATTGGTGCCATGTGATGGAGCATGAAAGCTTCGAAAACGAAGAGATTGCTAAACTAATGAATGAGCTCTTTGTTTGTATTAAGGTTGATCGGGAAGAACGTCCAGATATTGATCAGGTTTATATGGATGCTGTTCAGTTGATTACTGGCCGAGGTGGTTGGCCTTTAAATTGTTTCGCATTACCTGATGGTCGTCCTTTTTACGGAGGAACTTATTTCCCGTCAGATGATTGGGTGAAGGTTTTGAAGGCTATTAGTAATGCTTATATTACTGAAAAGGATAAGGTTTTGAAATCTGCTGAGCAGGTTTCTGAAGGCGTTAAGACCAGTGGCTTGATTGTAGACAAAGCTGAGAGTAGCCTTTATACGATAGATGATTTATCTACATCGGTAAATGTCTGGAAATCGAGTTTCGATAAAAAATATGGCGGTGAGAATCGTGCACCTAAATTTCCTATCCCAATTTCTTTAGATTTTTTGTTGAATTATTATTGTAACACGAAAGATGTTGAGGTGTTAGATCATGTTGTTTTAAGTTTGGATAAGATGGCTGAGGGTGGCATTTACGATCAAGTTGGAGGTGGTTTTGCTCGCTATTCTGTTGATGAATATTGGAAGGTGCCACACTTCGAAAAAATGCTCTACGATAATGCACAACTTCTCAGTTTATATTCGAATGCTTATCGTTTAACTAATAAACCTCTTTATAAACGAGTTGTTGAAGAAACTATTGGCTTTCTAGAGCGAGAACTCTCACTTACAGAAGGTGGTTTTTATTCAGCACTCGATGCGGATAGTGAAGGAGTCGAAGGTAAATTCTACGTTTGGGAAAAGGAGGAAATCGATCGGCTCTTGGGCGATGATTCACCTATTTTTTCGGAATACTACGAGGTTTCAAAATTGGCTAACTGGGAAGAAGGCAATATTCTTCATATCAAAAAGGAAAAATCAGACTTGTTGGATAAATATCATCTCTCAGAAATTGCTTTTGATGAGTTGATGAAAAAATCTAAACAGAAGCTTTTACTTGCCAGAGATGAAAGAGTAAGACCAGGTTTAGATGATAAATTCCTAAGCTCATGGAATGCCCTTTTAATAAAGGGATATCTTGATGCCTACAAGGCGATTGGAGATGAGGCTTATTTAAAAAGGGCAGATCAAATAGCCAATTTTATAATGGAGAGAATGACGCAGTCAGGGGTGCAGTTGTTTCGAACTTATAAAAAGGGAGATTCAAGAATAAATGCGTTCCTCGACGATTACAGTTTTACCCTTGAGGCCTTTATTGCATTGTACCAAGCCAGTTTCGATGAAGCCTGGCTTAAGCGAGCTGATGCTATGATGTCTTATGTGATTAGGAATTTCTACGATGATAAATCAGGCATGTTTTTTTATACTTCAGTAGAAGATGCTGTACTTGTTGCTCGAAAAATGGAGGTGATGGATAACGTCATCCCGTCTTCAAATGCTTCAATGGCTGAATCTCTTTATCTCTTGGGGAATCTCTTGGGTAAAGAAAAGTATGTGGAACTGTCAGTACAGATGCTTGCTAACATGAAAGAGCATACCTTGAAATACTTATCCTATCATGGTAAATGGGCGAATTTAATGTTGAAGCAGATTGAATCACCATATGAATTGGTCATATCAGGTAAGGATGCCAAGCAGGTTCTAAAAGAGTTTAATAAAAGATTTTATCCTAACGTCTTGATATTGGGAAGCGAGAAAGAAAGTGATCTGCCTTTGTTGAAAAATAGATTTAATAATGAAACAACAAGTCTTTACCTTTGTAAAGATAAGGCTTGTTTCTTACCAACATCGAATATGGACGAAGTCGTAAGACGTATCGATCTCAAATAATTTTAAGACAAATATAATGATGAAGAAAATTTTCTTTTTGTGCCTAATTGCATTATTAACAGCTTGCGCTACAGTGCCACTAACAGGTAGAAGACAGATGAGCTTATTTCCCGAAAGCCAGATGATAGCGACTAGTTTAACTCAGTATGATACCTTTCTTAAAGAGAATAAGTTATCAGGTAATAAGGAGCAGTCGGAGATGGTGAAGCGAGTAGGAAAGCGAATTGCTGATGTTGTTGAGATTTTTATGAAAGATAACGGAATGGCTGATCGGGTAGCAGGTTTTGCATGGGAATTTAATTTGGTAGAGGACGATACGCCTAATGCTTGGTGCATGCCGGGAGGTAAGGTTGTTTTTTATACAGGTATTCTACCTTATACTCAAACCGAAACAGGTTTGGCAGTTGTGATGGGGCACGAAATTGCACACGCCATTGCCCGACATGGTAATGAGAGAATGAGCCAACAAATGGGAATTCAGGCTTTGGGAACGGGTTTAAATGTGTTGTTAAACGAAAAGCCAGCCGAAACGAAACAAGTGTGGATGACAGCCTTCGGTGCAGCTTCTAATGTGGGTGTGATGCTGCCTTTTTCAAGATCACATGAGACTGAAGCAGATCAAATGGGCTTGATTTTTATGGCCATGGCTGGATATGATCCTGCTGTTGCTGTTGACTTTTGGAAACGTATGGGCGAAAGTGGTGGACAAAAGCCTCCAGAGTTCTTATCAACTCACCCAGCTGACAATACTCGCGTTAAAAACTTACAAGCTTTTTTGCCAGAGGCAATGAAATATTATAAGAAATAGAAAGGTAAATCCAATAATAAATATTGAGAAGAGATGCTGGTTGGGCATCTCTTTTTTTTAGCTGTTGGTTTTAAAATAAAATTGCATTACGAGCATATGTTCATTATCTTTATGGTAAGAGTGTGAGTTTTTAAAATTGAGAGATATAAAAACTAAAAGTTATGAAAGCGATGGTGATTTTTAAGCTTTGTGTTGTACTTCCTCTCTTGCTGTTTATTGATTATTTAGTAATGATTTTTATTGGTTGTACGACTAACGTGTTTGGTATTAATCACGATTTTTATTGTGGACCATATTGTATCATTGGGAAGATTATTTTAGGCTTATCTATGATTTTTATTATTTATTTGTTTTTACCCCATATTAAAGAGTTGATAATGAAATCTAAAAACAAATGATTTAATTAAGGTGAGCGATTTGTATGAATAAAGAGATGCCGATTGTTGCATCTCTTTATTTTTGCAAGGAATTCTAATTTTTATAAATTTGAAAAAGATTTGAAACAATGCTCTGTTAAGTTTATTGCGGTTCTGATTTTGAATGACTGACCATAAGAGACTTTTGAATCAAGCTAACGACTAGAATCTAGGGATAATCATTTTATAAATGAATAAAAAAATATGAGCATTTTAAATATCAAC
>NZ_JBFFKR010000191.1:0-6662 GCF_041555295.1 Ancylomarina sp.
ACACTATAAAAGAACCTTTATGCTATGGCGATAAGAATGGTGAGGTTGAATTGGAAATCATTTCAGGTGCTACGCCATACACTGTCAGCTGGAATACAGGTGCAGTAACGCAGAATATTTACAATCTAAAATTTGGCACCTATACCTATACAGTCATCGACAATGAAAATTGTGAATTTACAAATACAGTCAATTTAACTCAGCCTGATACACTTATCGCAGAAATTAATATCTTTAACGACGTGATTTGTTATGCTCAGAATGATGGAGAAGCTTATGCAGCTGTGAGTGGTGGAACTGTTCCATACAGATATAGCTGGTCAAATGGTGAGACAACACAAGATATTAGTAATTTACGTCCTAAAAAGTACGAACTAATAGTTACAGATGAGAATGATTGTCAGGACACAACAAGTGTTGTCATCGAAGAACCAGAAGAGTTATTACTCAGAGTTGAAGCTAACAGACCGACTGTTGAAGGTGCTAATGATGGAGCAATATTCTCAAAAGCATTTGGAGGGATACCTGATTATACAGCAAGCTGGGAAATTGAAACAGGTGCTGACATGTGGTCTCTTCTAAATGAATCTGATTTAGAAATTACTGACCTTGATAGAGGGAAATACAGATTAACACTGAGTGATGTTAATTCATGTGCAACAGACACTATTATTAATTTAGAATATTTATATGATAGATTAATTGAAATACCTAAGGCGTTTACACCTAACCAAGATGGTTATAATGATTATTGGGATATATTAAGAATTGAATATATTCAAAGACTTACAATTGTCATTTACGACCGACTTGGAGCAAGTGTTTATAAATTCTCAGGTACAGGAAATGAATACAAGGGAAATCCTTGGACAGGTAAAAACAATAATTCACATTTACCTATTGGTTCATATTACTATGCCATTGAAGCTGATGATTCAAAACCCTTAACCGGTTCAGTAACCATTGCCCGTTAAATTAAACTAATCGACACATAGGCCTCTAAGATACTATATGAGAAATTTTTTTATAACTCTAATATTTATATTTACATTACATGTTTCGGCAAAGGCCCAACAACTACCTTTGTATAGTCAATATGTCGAGAATGGATTTTTATTTAATCCAGCCATGGCTGGAACTCGGATATACACACCTGTGCGTTTAACTATGCGTAAACAATGGGCAGGTATTGAAGGTGCACCAGAAACACAAGCCCTAAGTATTCATCGGAATTTTGGAGAAAGGTGTACAACTTGTGATGCAGTCGGGAACCCACTTGCTCAAAGAAGTACACAAAGAGGCTTGGGAATGGGTGCTTATGTTTTCAATGATAATTATGGAGCTATTTCACGCACAGGTATCGAATTATCCTATGCGTATCATCTAGAATTCAACCGTCAGTATTATGGGAAAAGAGGAACTCGCTTATCCTTCGGTTTAGGTGGTGTTTTCTACCAATACAAGTTCGATGGTGATTATATTCCTGTTGGAGACCCACTCTACACGGGTGGTGATATAGTATCTTATATTCCTGATGCAAATTTTGGTGTTTACCTTTATAACAATGATTATTTTGTTGGTTTTTCAATTGCACATCTATTTCAATCTTCAGTAAAAATGGGCGACGCTGGTTTCAATAATGATATCATGTTGAGACACTATTATTTTACTGCTGGTTATACATTTAATATCAATAATCAAGTTGCACTTGAGCCTTCTGTTATTGTTCGAAGAACAATTGATTCACAAAATTATATTGACTTTACAGCAAAACTTTATGTAAGAAGTTTTTGGATGGCCTTATCTTACCGTAGCAACGATCAACTAGTTGGGATGCTAGGGGTAAATTTTGCAAAATATTATTTGGGGTATTCTTACGACTACTATTCAAACAATCTCCTTGCTAACAATAGTAACGGAACTCATGAAGTCACTGTTGGTGTTAATTTAGATGTTCCTAAAACAATGATTCGTGACTTGATGAGACGTAATAGAAACGAAGCTGCAAAAACACGTCGGAAAATTAGACAAAAGAAAACCAAAGAATTTATGTTCTTCTAGAAAATTATTTTTCGTTTAAACTACTATTGAATGAAGTTCCCTATTTTCTCATTAATTATACTTTCACTTATACTCCTCATTTCCGCTTGTGATAATAAGGAAGAGTACAATCACGATCCTAACTTTCAATTGAACTTTTCTTTAGACAGTCTAACTTTCGATACCATTTTCTCGGGACTTCCTTCAACAACTAAACAATTGAAAGTATATAATCGATCTTCAAAAGCAGTTTATCTTGATGAAATTGAACTTGTAAATAATGATGAAACTTATCGTTTAAACATTAATGGGTTGGTTGGGAATAACACGAAACGAGTCTATATTCCTGCAAAAGATAGTCTCTATATTTTTGTTGAATTAAATGTGCAAGACAATAATCAAGATTCACCTCGCTTAATTGAAGACTATATTCAATTTAAATTCAATTCAAGGGTTCAAAGATTCCTACTTAAAAGCTGGGCTCAGGATGTCATCCGCTTAAAAAACAATGAACTCCAAACTCAGGAATGGACAAAAAATCGACCCTATTTTATCGATGAGAATTTATTCTTGGTAGAAACTCAAAGCCTGACAATAGAAGCTGGAACAAAAGTATATTTTCAGAAAGGTGCAGGTCTACACATTCATGGTAATCTAAATATAGAAGGTAGTTTTGAGGAGCCAGTCTTTTTTGGTTCACATCGTCGTGAGGAATTGTATGATGATGTTCCTGGACAATGGGAAGGCCTTTTCTTTCATTCTGAAAGCAAAGCCAATTTCATTTCTCATCTTCAATTGGAGAATGCAATAAAAGGTATCAGTGCTCAATCTGAAATAAACAATAACAATCTGGAAATTGAATATTCTCAATTCATCAACTTCACCACGACAGGAATAAAAACCGACAATTTTAATCTAAAAATGCACGATGTTATCGTATCTAATTGTGGACAACAAACGGTCCTCCTAGAGGGAGAAGGTGATTTTGAATTTTCACATTGTAATTTTATCAATTACTGGCAACTTTCATTAAGAACGGATGCTAGTTTCAGCTATTTAGCAAATGAGAACTCTGGAAAAGAATTAAAACTCAACAATAGTATTATTTGGGGAACCAAGTCTGATGAAATAGAAATAAATCTGACTGGTACAGTTGAAATTATAAACACATTAATCAGGCTAAGTGAAGAAAAGCAAAATGATTTTTCTAGTATTTTTGAGAACTGCATTTTCAATACGGATCCTGAATTTGTTAATAAGAATGAACACAATTATAATCTAAGTGCTAGTTCACCTCTCATCAACAAGGCTAAACTCGATATTGCCAATATATTTTCATTAGATTTCAATGGTAATTCGCGACTCTCTGACACAGCTCCAGATATTGGGAGCTTTGAATATTTTGAAGTGAACTAATAGTATCAATTTATCGAAATTACAATGAAAAATAATCTCTGTTTTTTATTGGTTTTACTTTCCACACTAAGCTCCTTTTCCCAATCAAAATCTGAAAGAGAAATTGATGAGCTGCGATCAGACTATCGAATTTTATTTTACAATGTTGAGAATCTTTTCGACACGAAAGATGACAGCTTAAAAAATGATGCAGAATTCTTACCTCAAGGCCAGAAATATTGGACATGGAAGAAATACCAAGACAAGTGCTCAAAAATTGCTAAAGTTATTATGGCTTCGGGTGGTTGGGAGTTACCCGAAATTGTTGGACTATGCGAAATAGAAAACAAAAGAACTTTAAATGGAATTCTATACGCTACACCCCTAAAAAAAGCCAGGTATAAAATCATTCATAAAGAATCTCCTGATCATAGAGGCATTGATGTTGCTCTCCTTTATCAATCCGACCGCTTCTTCCCTCTCGACACCTCATTTATGAAATTAACCTATAATGGTTCTGATCATTCCACAACTCGAGAGATATTATACGTAAAAGGGGCTACACATACCGACGATACATTACACCTATTTGTCAATCATTGGCCATCACGATGGGGAGGACAACTCGAATCAGAATATAAACGATTAGCTGCTGCGAGTCTCCTCAGAAGCAAGGTCGATTCAATATTCGACCAGTGTTTGAAAGCCAAAATCATCATCATGGGTGATTTCAACGATTACCCCAACAATAAATCAATTTCTAAAACGTTAAAAGCTTGTGTTCCAAACAAAGAATTTAAAGATAACAATCTTTATAATTTAGCCGCGTTTCTAGAAAAGAAGAACTCAATAGCTTCTCACAAATATCAAGGTGTTTGGGGCATGTTAGACCAATTTATTGTTTCAGGTGCTTTGATGAATGCAAATGGTATTTTACGAACTCAGCCTAAAAACATGCATCTCTTTGCTCCTACTTATCTACTTGAAACTGATAATTCATATAAGGGCAGGCGACCTTTTAGAACTTATATTGGTTATAAATATCATGGTGGCTTTAGCGATCACCTTCCGATCTATCTGGATCTTTGGCGAGCTTTGGATGATGAGTAGTAAACATAGAAATTCACAATGTTTACAGTAAAATATTACTGTTCAAAACTCTACAATTAAATAATTATCATTATCTTCAAATACAAAAACATAGATAATATGAAATTTGAAAAAGATTTATTAGTTCAGAAATCTACGGTCAAAACAATTCTAGGAGGTCTAGATATTGTACTTATTTTTTTATGGATTAGTTCAAAAATCTATATTGAACAGAGCTTTAATACTTTTGATCTAATTTACCTGATCATCCTGTTCTTATTAGGAGCATTATTCATACTAGAAGGAAGAGGAATTCCTTTTGCTAAGGTTTTTGGGAAAGCCTTTATATTAATTGATGAAGAACAAATTAGTATAAAAAAAAGTGTGTTTAGGGAAGCACAAACCATATTTTGGGATGAAATTAAAACGATAGAATATAAAACCAATCACTTTCTTTTCACAAAAAATGATGATAGTTTGTTTCCATTTAAACTAAGAAATATTAGATTTAATAAAGAAATATTAGATTTCATTAAGGTGATAGGTAAACACAAAGGTCTTGAGATTGAAAGAATGAATGACTTTAGAAACAAATAAAGCATAAAAAAGATGTATTATTATCCTCTATTTGATGTGAAAATCAAGTAGGGGATTTTTTAATTCAAGCCTCGATGAAAGTTACACTTACAAGAAAAGATGAATTTAATGAGACGTATTAATCTAAACATGTCTGATTTTAAAATTGAACCTCCAACGGCATTTTTCGACACAAATTCAACTTCAATTGAAATCAAAATTTTATATTCTCTAGATTTCACTTCAAAACAAAAACCAACAGAAGACATGCTTAATTCTAATCTTACCCCTTAATATCAGTCATATCCAAAGATTTTTCCTAATTTTGCCAACATACAATAAGACACGAGAAACTTGTTTTTCTTAGTGTCTTTTTTTTGCACACAATCTGTAAACAATAATCATGATAAATAGAATCACTCAACTTTTTGGAATCGAAAAACCTATTATTCAGGGTGGAATGGTATGGTGCTCAGGATGGAAACTTGCTACAGCGGTTAGTAATGCTGGTGGTTTAGGGTTAATCGGTGCTGGATCTATGCATCCAGATATCTTCCAAGAACATATTCAAAAAGCAAAAGCTGCATGTAATAAACCTTTCGGGGTTAATGTACCTCTTCTTTATCCAGAGATGGATAAAATCATGGATATCATCGTAAAAGAAGGAATCAAAATCGTTTTTACATCAGCGGGTAGCCCAAAAAAATGGACTCCATTTTTAAAAGAACATGGCATTACTGTTGTACATGTTGTGTCTAGTGCGTTTTTTGCTGAAAAATGCGAAAAGGCTGGCGTTGATGCAATTGTCGCTGAAGGATTTGAAGCTGGGGGACATAATGGTCGTGAAGAGACTACGACTATGGCTTTAATTCCAAATGTTCGAAGAGCAACTAACTTACCCTTAATTGCTGCTGGTGGTATCGGCTGTGGTAAAAGCATTTTGGCAGCACTAAGTTTGGGTGCTGATGGTGTTCAAATTGGTACTCGATTTGCTGCATCTGAAGAATCCTCATCTCACATCAATTTCAAAGAAGCTATCGTTAAACTAGACGAAGGAGGAACAAAACTTGCTCTTAAGAAATTAGCCCCTACCCGATTAATAAAGAATAAATTCTTCGAGCAAGTATATGAGGCTGAGTGCCGTGGAGCTTCCACTGAAGAAATGAGAGAAATTCTTGGTAAAGGACGTGCAAAAAAAGGCATGTTTGAAGGAGACCTTAAGGAAGGTGAATTAGAAATTGGTCAAGTTGGAGCAATGATAAAAGACATTCAGCCTGTTTCCAAAATTATGGATGAGATGATAACTGAATACAAGCAAGAACTTGAAATTCTTCAATCAGCACAATCTAAATACCAGTTCTAAGAGAATTAAAGAAAAACTAGCTTTAATCTTGCTTTTAATTAGACAGAAGCTGAAATGAGCCTTCTGAATTTAAAATATAAAAATGATTGAATTCGATAAATTTACTCTTGACAATGGACTTAAGGTAATTGTGCACAAAGACACTTCAACACCTTTAGCTGCTGTTAATATCCTATATAATATTGGTGCCAAGGATGAA
>NZ_JBFFKR010000192.1:0-6631 GCF_041555295.1 Ancylomarina sp.
AGGTCTGTTTATATAACCGATAAATACTAAAAGAATATATAATGATCCAATTTATAAAAAGAAAAAGACTATTAGAACGCATTAAAGATCCCTTAGTAGAATTCGTTAGATTAGAAGCATTTGGAGGGATAGTCCTTATAACATTTACTCTATTAGCTTTGGGAATTGCTAACTCTAATATGGGGGAGGAATTTCTAGCACATTGGGAGAAATACTTTGGCTTACATTTCGGAGATTGGGAATTGAGTAAGACTCTAATCCATTGGATTAATGACGGTTTAATGGCCATCTTTTTCTTTGTGGTTGGTCTCGAGATCAAAAGAGAAATGCTTACAGGAGGCCTATCCTCTTTTAAAAATGCGACTTTACCAATTTTCGCTGCTATAGGTGGTATGCTGGTTCCAGCTTTAGTTTATGTGTATTTTAATCAAACAGGTGCTGGAACACATGGTTGGGGAGTGCCTATGGCAACTGATATTGCATTTGCATTAGGAATACTTATCCTTCTGGGAAAAAGAATACCAGTTTCTTTGAAACTTCTACTAACGTCAATTGCTATTGTAGATGATATTGGTGCTGTTATTGTGATTGCTCTTTTTTATACCTCAGAGATTGATTGGATGTATCTGATTTATGGTGGTGGTATTTATGCTTTACTTTGGTGTTTAAATCTCCTGAAAGTAAGGAGTATACCCGTCTATTTATTTTTAGGATTGCTCCTTTGGTATGTAATGTTAAAATCTGGTGTACATGCCACTCTAGCAGGTATACTTTTAGCATTGACCATTCCTGCTCGTGCCAATAGTGAGGTCTTTGAATTCATTAAGTCTGGTACATCACTATTGACTCAAATGGGGAAGACGCCCTCAGAGTCATCAGTTGCTGAGAAGGATAAACACATTCAGTCATCAGTCGAAGCGATTGAGTCAAACTGTAAGGAGGTTATTTCTCCATTGCAGCAACTAGAGCATGCTTTGCACCCTTGGGTGGCTTATCTTATCGTACCTATTTTTGCTTTTGCCAATGCAGGTATTATTATTGACCAACAATTACTCGGTCAGGTATTCGAGCCCATATCTTTGGGTATAATATTGGGGCTTTTCATAGGGAAACCGTTAGGAATCTATCTTTTTGCACTAGCAGGAGTGCGTTTGGGTTTTGCTCAAAAACCTATTGATGTTTGTTGGGCACAAATTATTGGAATTGGTTTCCTGGGTGGAATCGGTTTTACCATGTCTTTCTTTGTGTCGCAATTGGCATTTACTGATCCTGCTGTTTTAAGTTTGGCGAAGATTGCTGTTCTGATTGCATCTGTACTTTCTGGCTTGATAGGATTCTTAATCCTAAAATTCTTTAGTCAGGAACCTAAATAATTAATTTTAGATCAAGTTTAGTTTTTCAAGTTTAGTTTGTAGGTCGGAACAAAAGTTCCGACCTTTTTAAATATTTCCAGATTGGGAGTGTATTGGAATTATTGTTCTTAAGCAATAACCGTATCGAGAGAGAATTTAAATGTAGAACCTATTTCCTTGGTACTTTCTATCCAAATCTGTCCGTTATTTTTCTGTACAAATTCCTGACATAAAATTAAACCTAATCCAGTCCCTGTTTCATTGTTGGTTCCTGTGGTTGAATAGCCTTGATCTATTTTGAAAAGTTGATCAATTTGTTCTTGCGTCATTCCTATTCCATTGTCAGAAATAGAGACTATCGTTTTGGTCCCTTTTTTTTCTGATGATAAGTTGATTTCACCTCCTTCATGCGTAAATTTAATAGCATTGCTAATCAAGTTTAGAATAACAGTTCTAATAGAGAATATATCAATAGCTACCATTTGTTTCTCTGTATCAGAATAGTTAATCGTAATATTCTTGAGTTTTGCTGTTGCCTGAAGAGGAAGAATACATTCTTGAATTAGAGCTGAGATATTTTCTTCATTTCTCTGGATAACAATATTGCCTTGTTGAATTATAGACCATGTTAATAAATTATCAAGTAGACCATAAGCATTTTCTGAAGCCGTATTTATATCATTAATAAAATCTTTTCGTTCTTTGTCACTAAGATTATTATATGATGAATGTAATAGACTACTTAGGCCAATTAAAGCATTAAAAGGTGATCTTAAATCGTGAGCAATGATTGAAAAGAATTTATCTTTTGTTTTATTGAGAATCTCCAATTCCAATTTCTGATCCTGAATAATCTGAATTGATCTTTTCTTTATTCTAGCTCTGTTTAGTAGAATTAAAATTAAAATGATGACAATGAATGAGAGTAGGATTAGATAATTGTTATTTTGATTTTGTTTTTCTATTTGTAGTTCATTTAGAGAAATATCCTTTCGGAGGGACTCATTCTCAACTAACTTTTGTTTGGTCTCAAATTTGGTCTGCAACTCAGATATCTGTTGTTGACGTGTAATATTGAAAAGGCTATCTTTTAGATATAATTCTTTTTGCTTGTATTCAAGCGCCTTTCTGAATTGTTTTGTTGTTGTAAAGTAAGAACTGTAGGTTTGATATAAATCAGTTTTGTTATAGTTTATATTGAACTTATTTGTTAGTTCTAAAGCTTCATCCAAGTGGTATTCTGCCTGTATGAACTTTTTCTGTGAAATATCTAGTTTTGCAATGAGTATTAAATTAACAATAAGATGATTTTGTGATTTGTTTTTTCTGTTTAGTCTAATAGCATTTTGTAAATACTTTGATGCCAGTTCGCTATTGTTTAAGAAAAAATGTGATTGTCCTAAATTTGCATAAACTTGAGCAATTTGCAGTTTGTTATTCATTTTAAGATGTGCAGGTAGCGCTTTTTCAAAATACTCAAGTGCTTTTTCATGTTTTGCCATTCGGCTATGGCAAGACCCTATATTATTTAAGGCCGAAGCATAGGCTAAAGAAATGCTCGAAGTATCGGAGTTGGCTATTACCTTTTCAAAATATTCTATGGCTTTATCAAGCTCTTCGTTGTATAAAAAAGTTGTCCCAATATTTAATGACAGATTAATGAGTTTATCGTAGAGTTTGAGACTATCAGCCAATTGATATGCCGATGTAAATTTTTCGAGAGCATCTTTATATTGACCCTGATTTAGATGATTAGCAGCAATTGTGTTAAGGCATTGTAATTGAATTTCTAGTTCCTTACTATTAAGAGCCTCCTTATAGGCACCATTTAATACATTTATTGAACTATCAGATTGTCCTGTAGCATAGAGAAGATATCCTTTGAAAAAATGAGATGAAATTTTCTCTTTGTTTAGATGTTTTGATTCTGAAATATCCAAAGCTTTTTTATTGTAAGCAATGGCATCATCAAGTTTTCCAGTATGTATGGAAGCATATGATAAAAGATTCAGTGCATTGACTTTGATGCTATCAATTTGAAATCTTTCCGCTAGAGAATCCGCTTTTTTTGAATAGGATATAAGCTGGTAAGTATCTTTATAAAAAACTTCTTTGGCTAATAAGTAGTAGATATAAGCTTTATCTTTTTCTTCAGATTTGTTTAGATCCAGCTTGAGGCTATCAATTTTGTTTTGACCATAACTAAATTGAGAAAGTAGTATGAATAGAAAAAATATAGGAAGATATCTCATAGCGGCGTTTATATATGTCCAAACTTGTAGTTTAAGTCAGTCAAAATAGTGAAAATTACCATATTCTTTGCATTGTGAGTTTAAATTCATCTGTTTAGATTGTTTATTTAGCTTTTTAATAGAAAAACGCATAGTTTCTGTTAAAAATAGCAAGTTGATTAAAATAAAAATGAACGTTCATTCGTTTTGTGATTTATTTATCTATATTTGTATGATCAAAACCATAAAAGTGATTTATAACTGATGGTGTTTTAATGCTGGATTAAAGACGAAATAATGAGTATAACAAGTAAGATGTGGATGGCTGTTAGAATACTTTTTTCCCTTTTCATGATAATGGGAGGGCTGCAACATTTTCTCAAGCCAGATTTTTATTTGCCCTTTGTGCCAAGCTTTTTGCCATTACCTATGGCAATAATATATTTGTCAGGGCTTGTATAAATTGTTTTGGGCTTCTTTCTCTTATTTAGGAGATATGCAAAAATAGCTGCAGTGGGTGTTTTTTTACTGATGTTACTATTTTTACCTATTCATGTTTGGGATATTATCACTGATACGCCCGCCATTGGATCTCATAAAGCAGCATTAATTCGATTACCTTTTCAATTCTTGTTTCTGGTTATAGCGTGGAAAATTAAGCAATTATCATCTCTTACAAGTAAGTAAACTATGGCAACACGAGTAAAAAACCCAGATAAACGTAAGGCCTTATTAAAGGCGACTCTTAGTTTGGTCAATAATCATGGTTTTCATGCGGCACCTATGTCAAAGATTGCCAAGTTGGCTAATGTGTCACCTGCAACGATATACATTTACTTTGAAAATAAACAAGATTTAATCAATCAGCTTTATCTTGAAGTGAAAGCGGCTTTTAGTGAACACGCCTTTCATAATTATACCGAAGGATTACCTGTAAAAAAAGGTTTTGAGATCATTTGGAATAATATGGCTAGCTATAAAATTAATCAGCCTGAAGAATCAAACTTTTTATCTCAATGTGATAATACACCCATGATTGATGAAAAAAGCAGGCAAGAAGGTTTAAAGAATATTGAGCCCTTATTAAATCTTTGGGAAAGAGGAAAGAGTGAAGGGATAATCAAAGATATTTGTCCTTATATTCTTTATGCTTTTACCATATATCCTTTGGCATTTTTAATGACAGCACAACAAAGAGGTGATTTTGAAATGAAAGATGATCTTAAGGCAATTGCTTTTCAAGCGGCTTGGGATAGTATTAGAATTTAATAGAGTTGAAATGGGAAAAACAGCCTTAATACTTGGAGCAACCGGATTGACTGGTAAGTTATTATTGAATCGCTTACTAGCTGATAAGGCATATGAGTGTGTTAAAGTATTATCACGTCGCCCCTTGGGACTGCAACATTCGAAGTTGAAAGTATTCATTGGTGATCTTCTTAAATTAGAACAGTTTGAATCTGATTTCAAGGGAGATGAAGTGTTTTGTTGTATAGGAACGACTGCCAGCAAAACTCAAGATAGGGATATTTACAAGCAGATTGATTTTGGGATACCCGTGTCGGCTGCTAGATTATGCAAGAAGAATGGTATTGAGAACTTTCTAGTTATTTCTGCATTAGGTGCCAATGCTGAGGGCCAAATTTTCTATAACAGAACAAAAGGGGAAATGGAACTGGCTGTTTTAAAGCAAGAGATTCCAAATACCTACATTCTTCGACCTTCTCTAATTAAAGGTTTTAGGGAAGAGCAACGCATAGGGGAGGCTATTGGAGCTATTTTGATGAGCATTGCTCAAGTATTTTTAATAGGAAAGTATAAGAAATATAGAGCCATTGAAGCGGATACCATTGCGAAAGTGATGTATTCTTTGGCACAGACAAAACCCAAGTTAAGAATCATAGAATCGGATAAGATAGAAGAACTGGGATGCTTGTCATAAGCATTTAGTCCTTTTATCCCTTTTTTTATCTAATTAGATGAATGAACGTTCATTAATAATTAAGAGTTGATAAGGAAATGTTCTTTACGTTTTAATAACATTTGCCGGACGACTAGTGTATATTAAGAATAAATTAAATATAAACACATGAGAACAATACAACTAAATAAAAGACCAGTAGGTACACCACAATTGGCCGATTTCAAATTGGTGAATGAGGAGAAGCCACAATCGAATGAGGGAGAAGTGCTTTTAAAAGCAACTTATCTTTCAGTTGATCCTTATTTGAGAGGACGAATGAGCGAAGCTAAGTCATATATTGAGCCTTTTGAGTTGAACCAAGCGATGAGTTCAGGCATGGTGGCTGAAGTTATTGAATCCGAGCACGATGGATTCAGCAAGGGTGAGTTTGTAACGGGTTTGTTAGAGTGGAAAGAATATCAGGCTCACAAGGGTGAGGGGTTGATGAAACTTGACCCTAATATGGCTCCTTTATCTGCTTATTTAGGGGTTTTGGGTATGACGGGCTTGACTGCCTACTTGGGTTTGACAGAAATTGGAAAACCCAAAGAAGGAGAGACTGTCGTGGTTTCTGGAGCGGCAGGTGCTGTAGGGAGTATTGTTGGTCAGATTGCGAAACTATTAGGCTGCCGCGTGGTAGGTATTGCAGGCACTGATGAAAAAGTTGCACTCTTGAAATCGGAATATGGTTTCGATGAGGCAATTAATTATAAAACTACAGCAGATATGAGCAAGGCAATTGCCGGAGCCTGTCCAAATGGTGTTGATGTTTATTTCGACAATGTTGGCGGTGAGGTTTCTGATGGAGTGATGGTGAATGTGAGTCGCTTTGCAAGGGTTATTGTTTGTGGAGCCATTTCACTTTATAACGCGACATCTATGCCAATGGGACCCAGAGTTCAGCCTATTTTAATTAAAAACTCAGTATTGATGCAAGGCTTTATTGTATCCAACTATCAAGATAAATATGCTGAAGCTATTCCTCAGTTGGCTCAATGGCTAATGGAAGGCAAGCTTATTTCTACAGAAACAATCGCGGAGGGATTTGAGAATACGCCTCAAGCTTTTATTGATTTATTTGAAGG
>NZ_JBFFKR010000193.1:0-6546 GCF_041555295.1 Ancylomarina sp.
CCTTTTTATTATTCACACCACTTTGGATACAATACTCAAATTGATTCTTTGATTGAGGATAAATTGCACTACTCACATCAAATAGGATGGTGGTATTCTTTATCACCTCATATTCTTTATTTAAAAGCGAAACATACTCATCCTCGAGCATACCATAAATTAAGGGTTTGGGACAGTGCCGAGGCCTTTGTTTGGTATCCGCATAACTTAAACCGTTACTTGTACCAAGCCACACTATTCCTCTAGAATCAATCAACATATTCCCAATAAGAGATATCGTAGATGGCAATCCATCATTAGTTGTAAAAAGGGTAATATCATTCCCCTTTTTTCTATAAACACCCTTACTCCCATTAATCCATAAATCGCCCCCCTTATCCTTTACTACTGAAACGACCCCCTTCTCAGTATATGCCCCTATGTTCAGGCGTTCAATTTCTCCATCATGATATTTTATCAGACCAATTGAACTTCCAATAAATAAACTATCACCATCAACTTCAATATCGGTGGTCCAAAACTCTTTACCCTTCATAAAATCAGCTTCAATACTGATATTCCTTATACTATCATCTTCTCTTGTATATTGGTATAAATAAGTTCCTGACTTAGCTCCAGAAATAATCAAATCCGTCCCATTAAAATATTCTACATCAAACACAAGACGTTCTCCTCCAAATTGCTGTAAATATGATTTCTGATTCCCATTTAAAAGATCAAGCTTAAATAATTCAGAATTACTGACGGCCCATGCTTCATGTTTTGAATTAATGACAATGTCCGTCACTTCCATATCCGACAACTTGAAATGAAACATTAGTTTGTGATTTTTATAACAATCAACCTCTCCTTTCTCATTCCCTATAAGAATCAAATTATTCCAAATACCAAACGTAGTCGAATTGTTTGTTTTTAATTCTAGATAAGTCTCTACACTGTAGTCTGGATTAACCCGATATACATCTTTACCGTTTAAGAAGTAGACATGTTTCCCATCCTTAACGATATCATTCACATAATCTGTATTGCTATTGAGAAGCTGTGTCGAAAAGAATTCCTTTTCCAAAAGGACAACTCCGGAGTTGGTGGCAGCCCAAATACTTCCAAGGGGATCCCTGTACATATTATTGACGGTGAATGAAGGAAAGCCACCAACAGGATAAATTCTAAATTGTGGTTGTAGGCAAATTTCTATTAAACCCTGAAACCAAGTACCTACCAAAAAGCGATCATTTTTTATAGGAGTAATAGAGGAAGCAATAATATAAGGATCGAGCAGTTTTTTCTCTATAACACGACCTTCAGAAGCGCACTTATAATCCATTAAACCTTTCGACGTTCCCAAAAGAAACTCATTACTTCTATATAAGAATAAAGAATGAACAATGAAATCAGACTCTTTATTTATCTCTTTAAAGGAATTCGTCTCCTCATTTAATCTATAAAACCAACCTTTTTGAGAGACAACTAAAATCTGGCCATGATCCAACTCAACAAATTGATAAGAACGAACAAACGACGTCGTTTTATTTTTCTCATTCATCTTATACTTGTGCAGCTTTCCTTCGGTATAACAAAACACGTCTGAATGATCGGCTATCCAAATTCGATTCTTACTATCCTCAAAAATATTCTTAGGAAACTGCGGATAAGTATCCCCATTATTACAATCGATAAATAGCTCTAAGTAATTAGCCTCTTTTCCATGGATCAGCTTATAAATAGCATCATCAGAAATAACCAGAATTGTACGGTCCTTAAGAACAGAAAAAGCTTTAAAAAAGGTTGAGTTGCCTTCAGGGGGATATATAATATGAAATTTGTTATGAATAAGCGCATACAAACCATTGTCTGTGGCGAAATGAGGTATCCCATATCCATCAGTCACAATATCTTTAACCAACTCTTCGGGTAGATCATTCCCTTTATTATATTGGCTCAGACTAAAAAGTGTACGTTGAGCTATTGAAGACACTACGGATAGAGAAAGTATCAATAGGCAAATAAGCGTTATCCGACGTAGGAGTGAATTCATTTAAGCCATATATTTAATAGTGTTACCAGCTAAAATAAGAATAAAACTTTTCATAAAAAAATATTTCAATTAAATACAGACATAACGATCTTTTTCTTCGCAAGCGTTATAGTAACTTTGCTATCAATTATTTGACAGTCATTCCTATTTATCGGAAATTTTCATTAAGGCAGCTTTCAAGTAGTTTAAATGGATAAGCAATAAATTGATTCAAAGAAGTCTGATATTGCTTCTTATATAGATTCCAATTTACACCTGTATTCGCTTTTTATAAAAAAAAACCTTCGAGCTTAAGTTGACACTTAGCTTGAAGGTGAATTATTCAATAATAAAGCTTAATTAACCTGCGAATAGATGTGCTGACAGCTCAGTAATAGGCAATCGCAATCATTTTATGCATATAGGTAATATTTTTAGTCATCATATACATTCAAGCTTGAATGCTCAAAATAGATAATTTTGCTATTCTAAATGATTAGCTAACCTGTTCTTCATACTTTTCAGATTTAGCATGTACCACATCTAATTCATTGCGAAGAAGCAATTTAGCATTTGAAAGACCGATTATCCTTCGTTTATCAAATTTCTCATTCAAGTCGGCATTTTGTTTACCTAAGCCCTTAAATGTACTGGCTAAAGAATAAAACATCTTCATGACTTGTGCCACAATCAAACCTATGGTGTTCAATATTAGAAGACCTAACAGCTTCACTAACGAATAATCTTGCAAATTCAAGTCTTCTCGATTAACACTTGTAACATTTAATTCGGCTTCCTCTCCTTGCTTAATGTAAGAAAGAAACTCTTTATAATTTGCTTCTTGCATGGCATCTATTATTAAATTATAATTTTTCAAACAAAATACATCTTCAACCCCTGCATCATAGTACAAATTTAAAACCACTTCATCTTCTACCTTAAATAAAAGTCTCAATTTATCAATCGGACAATATGTTATACCAAATTTTGAGTGAATATGATTTTCCAATAAGCTATCGCCCACAGGGGTTTTGTTTTGCGTTATAAAGCGGAAGGTTCTTGCCACAAGTCGATCATCTATGATATCACAAACCAAGTAACCAACTTTAATATGACATACTAGAATGGGCAGTAAAAGATTCCCCTTATAAATCTCAAAAGCTTTTATATGTCTTAGACTAAAACTCAATATATCGTTCAGTGCTTGTTGATCGAAAATATCCAAACGTTCTTGAATTTGATTTAAAGCATGGGTCTGAATGTACAAATTCAACTCACTTTTATTTCCTGAATAATGAGATTCAAGTTTCTCTTTGGAAATTTTCAGCCAATTAATACCACTAGAAATTTGTGGGTTGGGCACCTTATAGACTGATCGAAAAGCGCGATGTATCATCATAGACTCTTGCCTTGCCCAATATATTGATAGCACAGGCGTAAGAGTCATATTTAAGTTACCTTGCCCATCGCTGTGTAGCATTTTAAATGAATAGCATTGCTTACGAATATCGTTCAAACGAGAGATCAGCATAAAAAAACAAGCCGTATACATATTGGGAACAGACTTCAGCAAAGATGCACCCTCTAGAATCGGTATAGCGAAGTTTTCTTTCAAATAACGGGTACGTTTTCTGCTCTTAATCCCATGATATAAGACATGATAAAAGGCCGCCAATATATTATAGTCTAGCAAGGCAATCTCTTTCCCTTCGTGACTTATCCTAAACTTGTGAATAATTTGATGATACTCCTCGCCTATGCTTTTTAGATCTGAATCGCTGATGGCATTTTCTGGTGCTCTTTTAGGTGAACGAACATACCAAAGTAAACCAAAAATTAGTTGCTTCTCCTCTTGACTTAAAAGGTGTACCGGTGATGATTCAAATAGATGAGTTTCGAGAACACGTGATAAGCGTTTCTCAAAATACTGAAAGGCATCAAAAGACTCAAGCTCTTGAATCCCTACAATCTCTTTATGTAGTGTTTGCCTTCTCATCACCCTGTTAAGTATTATACCTACTTCTACTTACTGCTGCACTTATTTTACTTAAGTTTAAATAAGTAAGCACATGTAAATTATAACATTAATTTATAACTAACAAGTTTCATAACGATTAATTCACGAAAAACATGACATTAGTCACTAATTAGGGCTCGCCTGAACATTAAAAGAACCCTTTTGTCACAAAAGACAAGATGAAGCCTTGACACAGAAAAACCATTTTATTTTAAATAATATAAGTTACATGAGGGTTAAAACTTTTATATTTAGATCAAAAAAATGAGTCAATAGTTAATCTATTGACTCATTTTATGCTCCCTTAATCAGAATGTAAGTTAAACGATTCCTCTGATCTTAGTTTGCTTTTTGTTTAACTCTAATGAGCTTGCTGGTATCATAACCTCTATTCTTTATTCTCGCTAACAAATCACTATACAAGCTTTCTTCCATTATGGGTTGACGAGAGAGAATCCATAGGTAATTATCAGACTGACTACCAACAACTGCCCACTGGTAATCTTCATCTAATTCAAAAACAAGATAGTCGCTATAGAAAATCCAAAAGAATGACACCCTTAACTTCGAAGCTTCCATAGGGTTTGGAATCTTAGCTTTGCCAATAGCTTCAGACTTTTCTCCATCAAGAGTCTCCTTATAGGCACTATTCACGACTTTTATCATTCCATCTTCTCGGTATGAATAGGTTGCCTTTACACCAACCAAGTCTCTTTCAAAACGATGATCAAAACGGGCAATCTCATACCACGAACCCAAATACCGATCGATATCAAAGTCTTTCACCACTGTTTTATCTGTCGTCGTATCTTGAGCTTTGCATGAACACAATGATAACACAAAGACAATAAGCAAGCTTATATTTTTTCCCATTCTTCAATTCCTCCTTCAATTTCATTAAATAAAGGATGTATTTCAACACATCCTAAAAACAACAGTTCAGCGTATTTTATCTCATCCCTTAAACGTAATTTCTTAAGAAGATGTTCCTTTTCGAATTCGATTTGCCCCTTATTAAGTTCTATCCTTTTAATCAACTCAACGTTCTCATATTTACGATTATCAAACTTATAGCCTCTTAAATTAGCTTCCTGCCAGACAATACTTAGGTAATAATGAATTGATCCTATGGGATCATTTGACTTTTTAAATCGATCAAGTTGTGGGTGATTATTATAAGCTTTTGTTTGACCCTCCAATACATTTTTAGCCAATAGAGTTTCTCTCCAGAGTGCTACAAGCCCTTTAACATCAAGATGTTTTGGATGTAAAGACCAAATTCTCATTCTCGTTTATTTTAAGTAGTGACCTAAAGTTATTAAAATAATTAAGTATACCGCCCTATTCACTAATCAACTTAAATACTAGCCTTGCAGTATCTTAGAAACAAGGTTTAGACTGTATCCTTACGATTGCTTACAGCTAGCTCTTTGAGCATATGTAGTTTTCAGATATAAAAGCTTATTTTTGAATAAGACTTAACAGACCTCAAATAACTGAAAAGAAAAACCACCATGAAATTCAAATTACTCTTACTCCTGCTTTTACCGGTCACTCTTTTGCAGGCACAGCTTCTAAAACCACTACCCGACAATCTTAATAAACGCATTTTGATTGCCCACCCTACAGCTGGAAATATTGAAATCTTATCAACTCTATCAGACAAAGGCTTGCTTGATCTGGATTCAATCCAATTAATTGGTTTATACCATAGCGGTGAGCAATATGCGTATATAAAATCTCAAACAGTACTGGATACGCTAACTTCACTAAATATGTATCTGGTAGAACTAAAGGATAGCTTATATGCCAATCAGCTATACCAGGAAAATGAGGTCAGCGATGAATTTAAGGAACTCTTTACTAATAGCGATGCGATCTTTTTCTTTGGTGGGCCAGATATACCAGCTAAGCTTTATAATCAAGTGCAGGATTCATTAACTAAGGTATATGATCCTTATCGTCATTATTTCGAGGCTTCTTTCATCTTTCATCTATTGGGAGGTTTTCAAGATAAAAGCTATAAGGCTTTACTAAAACAAAAGCCCAATTACCTGATACATGGTATCTGCCTGGGCATGCAAAGCATGAATATAGCCACAGGTGGCAGCTTAATTCAGGATATCCCATCAGAAATATACAATGGCGTGGAAAGTGAAGGTCTGGCTAAACTGGGACAAAATGAGATTCACAGAAACTATTACAGACAAATGCCCGAGAATGAAGCGCTAGAACTATCTGGCTTCCATTTCCACCAGATTAACTTCAAAGGGTCTTTCTTTTCGAAACTAACGGGCATAAGGAAAAAGGACAGTCCACTGGTTAATTCCTACCACCATCAGGCCATTGAGAAGCTGGGGAAAGGCTTTAGGGTTTCGGCCTTATCTGCCGATGGAAAGATTATTGAAGCCATTTACCACAAGAAATATCCAAATGTCTTTGGTGTTCAATTCCATCCTGAACGATCTGGTTTCTATAAGCCTAAGGATAAAGTCCAATTCACACCTCAAGGTGA